>NZ_JBEXSH010001105.1:0-2514 GCF_040613555.1 Streptomyces sp. NPDC006265 | reverse complement strand
GCCGCCGATCCGGCGGTGCCGGTGCGGGCCGAACTGGTCGAGGTCCTGCTGGTCGTCGCAGAGCTCTCGCATCCCGTCGACGGAGGCGGTGAGCAGGCGATCCGGTTCCTGGGCAGCGACCGCGAGCACCCGGAACGCGCACGATGCCGGGCCGTTTTCGCCGAGCATGCCGCACTGGTGCGCGGTCTGCTGAACGACCGGACGCTGCCGGACGGGCTCGTCCCACCCGACGAGCGGGCGAGCCTTCTGAAGGCGGCGACGCCGTAGGAGCCGGACGGCTCGCGCCCCTCAGGAGGAGCTCTCCCTGGACCCGGAACCCCCGCCTCCGTGCCGCTCCGCCCCCGGCCGCCGCGCCCACAACGCCCTCGCACGCGTGAGCAGGCCCGGTCCCTCTCCCCGTCGGCGGTGGCCGTGTACCCGAGGGTCGTCCGTGACGTCGTAGCGCTTCACGTACGCCCCCAGGAAGGCCTGGAGCGTGGCGATGGCGGGGATGGCGATCAGCGCGCCGACGGCGCCGAGGAGGGCGGTGCCGGCGATGACCGAGCCGAAGGCCACGGCGGGATGGATGTCGACGGTCTTGGAGGTCAGCTTGGGCTGCAGCACGTAGTTCTCGAACTGCTGGTAGATCACCACGAAGATCAGCACCCACAGCGCGTACCAGGGATTCACCGTGAACGCGATCAGCATGGGCAGGGCGCCCGCGAGATACGTGCCGATGGTGGGGATGAACTGCGACACCAGGCCCACCCACACGGCGAGCACGGGTGCATAGGGCACGTCCAGGGCCTGCAACAGGACGAAGTGCGCCGCGCCGGAGATCAGCGCCATCAGGCCGCGTGAGTAGATGTAGCCGCCGGTCTTGTTCACGGCGATCTCCCACGCGCGCAGCACCTCGGCCTGGCGTGCGGGTGGCAGGACCGAGCAGATCGCGCGGCGCAGCCGTGGGCCGTCGGCGGCGAAGTAGAACGAGAACAGGGCGATCGTGAGAAGCTGAAAGAGGCCCCCGATGACCTGGGCGGACACGTCCAGGACGCCCGTGGCGCTGTTCTGGACGTAGTTGCGCAGCCAGTCGGAGCGGAGCAGGCCCTCCTGGATGTCGACGCGCTTCAGGTCCGTCTTGAAGTGCGTGTTGATCCAGTGGATGACGGAGTCGAGGTATGCGGGGAAACCCTCGATCAGCTTGATGATCTGGTCCGCGAGGACGGAACCGAGCAGAGTGACGAAGCCGGCCGACAAGATCATCACGCCGATGAAGACGATGAACGTGGCCAGCCCTCTGCGCATGCCGCGTGAGGCCATCCAGCTCACCGCGGGTTCTATGGCGAGCGCCAGGAAGAACGCGATGACGATGTTGATCAGCAGGCCGGTGAGCTGGTGGAAGGCCCAGTTGCCCAGCTGGAAGGCGGCGACGAGAGCGAGCCCGAGCACCAGGGCGCGCGGCAGCCAGCGCGGCATGCGGCCGTCCCCGGCCCCGTCGACCGGGGGTCGGACGGGCGGCGTCGTACCGGATGCGGAGGACTGCGGGGCTGCCTGCCCGGTCTCGTCAGTGGGTGCCACGGCCCAAGTCTCGCCCACGCCACCGACAGCCGTCTGCCCGGCTGCGATCTTCGTGACGGGTCAGCGACGTCGGAGACCGGCCTGCTGATCAGGCCGGTGGTCGACAAGGCCGTCCTCCGCCCCTGTCCACCGGGCTGTCGCCGAAGCCGTCCGTCCAGTCGCCCGGCGGTCTCAGCGGCTCAGCGGCTCAGCGGCTCAACGGCTCAACGGCTCAACGGCTCAACGGCTCAACGGCTCAACGGCACGGTCAGCGCCTCTCCCGGGGCACGTCCATGACCGAGCAGACCACCTGCCAGACCTCCTTGGCGTCCCAGCCGGCCGCCAGGGCCTCGTGCACCGTGCGTCCGCCGAGCTCGGACATCACATGGTCGCGCGCGAACATTTCGGCGTACCCAGGACCGAAGTGCTCCGCCATCCGCTGCCAGAAGACCGTCAACCGCATGACCCCAGTATCCCGCCCCTGGGGGTGGGCCTGGGCCGGGACCGCCTGCCGGCGCCGCTGCGCGCCCTACGGTCTGACCCATGGCCGAAACAGGAGCTACCGAATTCCCCCCGACGCCCCCGCCGCACAGCCCCGTCTCGCGCGCGCAGCGTTTCGTCTGGCTCACCGCGCGCGTGCTCGAACAGCACCGCTTCGCCCACCACTTCCGGGGCGCCGCCGCCGACCCGGTGGAGACCGCCCTGGACGCCTACCGCAACGAGGACGGCGGGTACGGCCATGCGCTGGAGCCGGATCTGCGCGGCCCGGTCAGCCAGCCGTTGCACACCGCGCACGCGCTGCGTGTCCTGGACGCGGTCGAACGCTGTGCCGGCCAGCGCGTGGAACGCATGTGCCGCTACCTGACGTCCGTCTCCACTGCGGACGGCGCCCTCCCGGCGATCCACCCCAGCCAGCGCGACTACCACACCGCACCCAGCAGCAGGGCCATGCCGAGGTGGCCGTGCAGGTCGATGCCC
>NZ_JBEXSH010001104.1:0-2518 GCF_040613555.1 Streptomyces sp. NPDC006265 | reverse complement strand
ATCGAGCCCGTCGCGTCCATCGGCCGCGCCAGGGACACGGCACCGGTCGGGACGTCAGTGGAGTCCCCCTCGTGACCCTCGTCACCAGGGGGCAGCTCCAGCCCTCCCGAGCCCACCCGCGCACCGCCTTCCGCTCCCCCGGGCACCGCCCTTGTCAACGATCAAGGAAGGGTACTCCGGGAGCGGTCGGCGGTGCAGCCGGATGGGTAGGGTGGGTTTCAACTCCGGGGACGCCAGTGCCCGTTCTGCCGGCCGAGCTCGGCCGGAGTGAGCGGATTCATAGCGGTGACGTCGCGCGGGGCGATGGAGAAGCCCTGCCAGTGGACGGGCATGGGCTGCTGGTCCTCGTCCCGGGCTATGTGGTGGAAGCCGATGTTCATCCAGACCACCGGGTGGGTCAGCGCCTGGCCGTTCACCCACTTGTCGACGGACTTCCCGGCTCCGGCCCCGCAGTTGCCGGGGTTGTTGCTGGCGAAGAGTTCGCACTTGTTGTACTGCGTGACGTACAGGTCGCGCTTGGTGTAGCTGCGGCCCGGGTACTTGGTCGTGGCTCCGGGGACGATCTCGTAGGAGCGCGCGTGTCCGTCCTTGTTCTTGCCGGTCGCGCTGACCATCCGCCACCAGCGGTAGGCCTTGCTGTCGCCGGCCAGCTCCTTGGTCACCTTGGTGCGGGTGGTCTTGATGGTGGGGGCGCGCTGGCCCCGGACGGGCGCGGTGACTTTGGAGTCGTACTGCTCGACCTTGTTCTTGGTGGAGCCGTCCAGGGCGAAGTCGAGCCGCCAGAAGGCGTTGTGGCTGTGGCTGGTGGCCTTGGCGCTCGCGCCCTTGCCGATGGGCCAGCCACGGCCGTCGCCGGCGTCGTAGTCGTCCCAGGAGAGGCTGCCGGTGGCGCCGACGTTCATGGTGATGGTGCCGTCGTCCTGGAAGCGCCACTCGGTCATGTACTCGTACCAGCCGACCTGGTTCACCGTGTAGACGAGGAGGTCCTTGCCCTCGGCCTGGAAGACCTTGTTCGCGGTGTCGCCCTGCATGCGGTAGGCGTGGCCGCGGGAGCGGGTGGTGGTGCACAGGCCCTTGACGTTCGGGTCCTCGTTCCAGGAGTCCGGGACCTTGACCGTCTTGATGGTGCCGCCGGGACACTCGCCCGGCGCCAGGTTCATCAGGCCCTGGGCGAAGTCGAAGCCGGTGAGGTCGTCGTACTCGACCTTGCCGTCGTCGTAGGGGACGTGGATCTGGCCGAGGCGGGCGCTGTTGAGGACCTTGATCGGTTTGGGTTCGCCCTTGGGCCGGTACGAGATCTTCTCCAGCACGAGGCCGGCCTTGCCGTCGTAGCGCCAGCACATCCGCCAGGTGGTGCCGGTGGAGAGCTTCTGCTCGATGCGGTAGGCGGTGCTGCCCTGCTCGACATCGGCGGCGGCACACTGGAAGTCGCCTTCGGGCGCGGCCGGTTGCCCGACTTCGTGGCGTCGCTGCCGCTGGGGGCTCGGCGGTTGACGCACGAGTTCTTCGAGGACGAGGACCCGCCGTCGCCGGAGCGGGTGCGGGCGCTGCGCCGCAGGGTCCGCCATCAGCTGCGGGACGTCGCGGCGCGCATCCGCTGGGAGGGCCCGCGCACCGCGGTCGCCACCTCCCGTACCTTCCAGCAGCTGGGGCGGCTGTGCGGCGCCGCACCCGGACGCCATGGACCGTTCGTGGACCGGCAGATGCACCGCTCCGAGTTGCGGGCGGCGATCACACAGCTGGCCGCCCTGCCCACCGCCGAACGCGCGCACCTGCCCGGCATCTCCGCCCCGCGCGCCGCACAGAGCCTGGCGGGAGCGGTGGTCGGGCACACCGCGCTGAAACTGACCGGCATCAAGGCCGTCACGGTCTGCCCCTGGGCGATCCGCGAGGGCGTGCTGCTGCGCCACATCGAGGACGGCCCCTCCTGGTGGGCGGAGGTCGCCCGCCGCAGCAACGAGGCCGCCCCTCGCGACCCGGTGCCGCTGCGTATCGCCGCCACCTCCGGCTGACACCCGAGCCCTTGACCGGCCGTACCGAACACAGGAAGGAGATCCCCGTGTCCCAGCACCAGGACCACGACCAGCACGGCAAGCCGCCCGAGACGGCGCTCGAGGAGGTGCTGCGCGAGGTCGAGGACGCCGAGAACCGCACCCGCGACTCCGAAGAGCAGCGCCGCCACCGGGGCGAGGCCGGGGATGCCATCACCCCCAACCCACGCGCGCAGGAGGAGGCCGAGGGGGACTGAAGGGGGCCGGGCTACGGGGGCGGCGTCCCGCCCGGGTCGAGCGGCACCGGTCGGGGCCCCGCCCGGCGTCGAGGAAGCTCGGCCCGGGTCCGGGCCCCTGGTTCCGGAACCGTCATGCGGGTGACCTCGGTCGCCGGGCGGGTACCCGGCGCCCATGGAGCACGAAGGACCACGACTGCCGACCCCGCGCGGACAGACTCCTTCGGCTACGGCGGCATCGCCGTCGACGCCTGTCGCCCCGGCACCGTCGTCGTGTCCACCAACAACCGC
>NZ_JBEXSH010001103.1:0-2520 GCF_040613555.1 Streptomyces sp. NPDC006265 | reverse complement strand
CCGGTCAGCGCCATGAACGCAGTGACCCGGTGCCTGGCCGCGAACGCCCGGAGCGCGTCGGTGAGTTCCGCGTCCAGCTCGTGGGTGAGGCTCGCCCCCGCCCCCGACCTGACGGGAGGGCGGGGCCGGTCGGTGGGCAGGGCGAGCTCCGGGACTCCCGCCAGCTCGCGCCGCCAGAAGGCGAGGGACGCCGCGTGGTCCGCCGGACGGGCCGGGGCCACCTCCGGCAGGGGCGGCGGCTCCTGGGCGCCGTGTTCCGAGGCGCGGTAGCAGGCCGCGAGGTCGCGGACGAGCACGGCCGTGGAGGCCGAGTCGAAGACGATGTGGTGGGCCAGCAGGAAGAGCAGATGCCGCTCCTCGGACAGGCGCAGCAGCCGCGCCGTCACGAGCGGGTCCTCACGCAGATCGAGGACCCGGCGCCCCTCCGTCGCCAGCGTGGCGCGCAGCGCCTCCTCCTCCGTCGCCCCCGTGTGGTCGTCCACCGGGCATTCCAGGCGTACCCGGTCGCGGATCTCCTGGTACGGGACCCCGCCGTCGTCCAGGAACACCGTCCGCAGCGCCGGATGCCGGTCCGCGACCCGCTGGAGCGCACGGCGCAGAGCCGGCACGTCCAGCGGCCCGTCCAGCCGAACCGCCTTGGGCTCGTGGTACATGCCGGTCCCCGGATGCAGCTGCTCCAGGAACCAGATGCGGCGCTGCGCGGGCGTGAGCGGCACCCGTCGCGGTACGGGGGCCGCCCGCCCCCCGGCCTCGGGCAGCGCCCGGCGGCGGACCCGGTCGAGCACCGGCAGCGCGGCCAGGACCTTCTCCTTCGGGACGCCGAAGTCCACGAAGCAGGCGATCTCGTCCGCTCCGGCGTCCACCAGGCGGCGCACGGTCCCGGCTGCCGTGTCCTCGTCTCCGATCAGGGCACGTGAGGCGCAGTAACGCTCGTAGGCCCGCTCGAGCAGGAACTCCACGTCGTCCTCGGGGGTGTTGTCGAGGTCCGCAGTGAAGCCGAGGCTGTTGGTCACCTGCCCGAAGAGGGAGAGCGAGGAACGCAGGTACGACACGAACGGCCGGTATGCCTCCGCCCGTGCGCGGTCCCCGTCCTCACCGAGGTATGTGTGCACCAGCACCACCACTCGGCCCGCCGCCGGGTCGAGCCCGTGCTCGGCTCGGGTGCGCCGATACAGCGCGATGTTCTCGGCCAGCTGCTCGACGGATTGCGTCATCAGGTTGGTGACCACGCCCAGGTCCTCGACGGCGGCCCGGCGGTAGCTGTCCGGGTTGCCCACCACGGCGACGTACAGGGGGAGTTCCTGTTGCAGGGGGCGGGGGTGGAGGCGTACTTCGACGGGCTCGCCGTCACCGGCGGTCGTCGGCAGCCCTCGCCCCGACCAGAGCTGCCGCACGGCCGCCAACTGCTCGTACATCACGTCGCGGTGGCGCCCGAAGTGCTGCGGGGCGAGCGAGAAGTCGGTGGCGTGCCAGCCGCTCGCGACGCACAGCCCCGCCCTGCCGCCGGAGATGTTGTCGACGACCGACCACTCCTCGGCGACCCGCACCGGATGGTGCAGTGGCAGTACGACCGAGCCCGCGTGCAGCCGGATGCGGCGGGTGCTCGCCGCGAGCGCCGCGGCGAGCACGGAGGGGTTGGGAAACAGCGCTCCGAAGGAGTCGAAGTGCCGCTCCGGGAGCCACAGGGCATGGAACCCGTGCTCGTCCGCGAACGTCGATGACTCCATGATCAGCGCGTACTTGTCGCGGTCGGCGTCCTCGGGGTAGTCACCGAAGAAGTACAGGCTGAAGTCGCACCCCCGACCGGGTGCCGGCGGGGGCCCCTGCCCGGGACCCGCCGATGGAATGTGCGGAGCGGGCGCCGGGAGAGCGCGCGGGGTGGAGACCTCTGCCGGGTTCGGAGCGGGCAGAGGTGCCCGGGGCCGGGACGGCGTCGGCCGGAGGGTGGGTGCCTGCGCCGGGGGAGGGGTGGGCGGGGCTCCCGTGGAGGCGAGCACGTCGAGTTGGCGGGACAGCACGCCGGTGACCTGGTCGACCAGATGCTCGGTGAGCTCGAGCTGCCGCCTCAGCAGCTCGTGCAGCTCGGAGGGCGCCTCGGATGCCGGGATGAGGGCGCCCGGGGCAGCGGTCGCCGGCTCCAGGGGCACGGGCGTGGGCTGGGGCGCGGGTGCGGCCACCGGTTCCTCGCGCTGCCGCTCATGCGCGCCGTGCGGCTGCCGGCCCGCGTTCCCGGGCGTCTCCCCGGGTGCCTCCACGGGTCCCGGCGGCGGCCCCGCGCCGAGCTGCGCGAGGCGTTCCGCCAGCGCGCGCGGGGTGTCGGCCGTGGAGAACAGCTCCCGTACCGGGACGCGCACGCCGTACCGCTGCTCCAGCTCCGCCGTCATGCCCATCAGCGAGAGCGAGTCCGCGCCCAGCTCGAAGAACGAGGTGCCGGGGCCGACGTCCGCCGCCGGACGGCCGAGCTTCTCGGCGGTCAGCCGCCATACGTCGGCGAGCAGTTCGTCCGGCACGGTGGGTTCC
>NZ_JBEXSH010001102.1:0-2521 GCF_040613555.1 Streptomyces sp. NPDC006265 | reverse complement strand
GGCGAGCAGCTCCTCCTGGGTGGCGGCCACGTCGTCCACGAGGCCGTTCTCCCGGGCAGGCTCAGAAGAACACCGACCTCAGAAAAACACCGACCGCGTCTGCACCAGCGGCTTGGCCCCTCCCGTCTGCTGCCCTCGCACTGCTCCGCAGGCTTCGAACAGCTGCGCCGGACTCCGTCCGGCGGCTTGGAGCGCCCGGCGGGCTGTGGCGAACGTCGGCGTCAGAAGAACACCGACCGCCGCTGCACCAGCAGCTTGTACAGGGTGTGCTGGATCTGCTCCCTGACCTGGTCGGTCAGGTTGAACATCAGCATCGGGTCCTCGGCCGCCTCCGGCGGATAGCCGTCCGTGAGGATCGGCTCACCGAACTGGATCGTCCACTTGGTCGGCAGCGGCATCGCCCCGAGCGGCCCGAGCCACGGGAACGTGGGCGTGATCGGGAAGTACGGAAAGCCCAGCAGCCGCGCGACCGTCTTGGCGTTGCCGATCATCGGATAGATCTCCTCCGCCCCGACGATCGAGCAGGGCACGATCGGCGTCCCCGCGCGCAGCGCCGTCGAGACGAAACCACCGCGGCCGAAGCGCTGGAGCTTGTAGCGGTCCGCGAAGGGCTTGCCGAGACCCTTGAAGCCCTCCGGCATCACCCCGACCAGTTCGCCCTGCTGCAGCAGCCGGGACGCGTCCTCGGCACACGCCAGGGTGTGACCCAGCTTGCGGGCCAGCTCGTTGACCACCGGCAGCATGAACACCAGGTCCGCGGCGAGCAGCCGCAGATGCCGGCCCGCCGGGTGGTTGTCGTGCACGGCGACCTGCATCATCAGGCCGTCCATCGGCAGCGTTCCGGAGTGGTTGGCGACGATCAGGGCGCCGCCCTCGGACGGGATGTTCTCGATGCCCTTCACCTCGACCCGGAAGTACGTGTCGTACAGCGGTCGCAGCAGGGACATCAGGACCTGGTCGGTGAGCTCCTCGTCGTAGCCGAAGTCGTCGACCTCGTAGTCCCCGGTGAGGCGGCGGCGCAGGAAGGCGAGGCCGCCCGCGATCCGCCGTTCCAGCCCGCCCTCGCCGTCCCGGGAAGGCTCCGGCGGCTGTTCCTCAGAAGTCACAGGAACATCATCCTGCGGAACAGCCCTGGTGGGCAGGGGCTGCACCTCACGTACCGGCACGGACTCCGCGCCCGAGCGGCGGTTCCCGGCGCTCCGGCGCCGCTGGGGACGCTGCACGGCGCTCCCCCGGGACCGGTCGTCGTCGAACGGAATGACCTTGGCGTCCGCCATCGTTGATGCGCTCCTCAGTTGGCGCTCTGCGTCGGGGAGTGTCCGCCGCCCGCGAGAGGCGAGTCGGCGATCCGGTCGACGGCCCCCGCAAGGGCCTCCGGCGGAAGAAGTCCGGGGCCCTGGCTGCGGGCGAAGTCCGCGAACGTCTCCGCGGTCGTGTACTTGGGCTGGAATCCCAGCGTCTCGCGCATCTGGCCCGTGGCCACCACCCGGCCGTGTGTGAGCAGCCGGATCTGCTCGGGCGAGAAATCCGTCATGCCCAGCGTACGCACCAGCGAGCCCGCCCACGTGACGGCCGGCAGCAGCAGGGGCACGGTGGGCCGCCCGAGGCGCCGGGAGCACTGGGAGAGCAGCAGCACACCGTCGCCGGCGATGTTGAAGGTGCCGCTGTTGAGCGTGCCCCGCCGGGGTTCGTGCGAGCCGATCCGCAGCACCTCGACCACATCGTCCTCGTGCACGAACTGCAGCCGCGGGTCGTAGCCGAACACCGTCGGCAGGACCGGCAGCGCGAAGTACGAGACGAGCGGGGTGTCCGCGGTCGGGCCCAGGATGTTGGCGAACCGCAGCACGCACACGGCCACATCGGGCCTGCGTCGCGCGAAGCCGCGGACGTAGCCCTCGACCTCGACGGTGTCCTTGGCGAAGCCGCCGCTGGGCAGGGACTTGGGCGGGGTCGTCTCGGTGAACACGGCCGGGTCGCGGGGCGCGGAGCCGTAGACGTTGGTGCTGGACTTCACGACCAGCCGTTGCACGGACGGGGACTTCTGGCAGGCACCGAGCAGCTGCATGGTGCCGATGACGTTGGTCTCCTTCAGGGAGGCCCGGTTGCCGCTGCCCAGCGGCGTGCCCGTCACGTCCAGGTGGACGATCGTGTCGGCGCCCGTCTCGGCGAGCACCCGCGCGATCCCGGGCTGCCGGATGTCGGCCTGGATGAAGTCCGCACCGCCCAGATGGTGCTCGGGCGGCACCGCGTCCACGGCGACGACCCGGTCGACCTCGGGGTCCCGCTGGATCCGCCTGACGAACCGGCCCCCCAGCTGGCGGGCCACTCCGGTCACGAGCACGACCTTGCCCAAGATCAGCGCCTTCCTTCCAGAACGTCTTGCCCCCGCCGCGTTCCCCCGTGGGGCCAACTTAGCGGGTTGTCGTTGCGCTGTGATGACCGCCCGATGCGTGAAGTGACCGAAGCAGCCGGACGCAGGAGCGCCGGGCCGCGGCCGCGGGCCCGAGGCGGATATGCGTGT
>NZ_JBEXSH010001101.1:0-2532 GCF_040613555.1 Streptomyces sp. NPDC006265 | reverse complement strand
CTCCATGGAGCGGCTCTACGTCCACGAGTCGATCGCGGACGCCTTCCTGGAGCGTTTCGCCGCCCGCACGAAGGCGATGCGTCTCGGCACGTCCCTGGCGTACGGCGCCGAGATGGGCTCCCTGGTCGGCGAGCGCCAGCTCGAGACGGTCACGCGGCACGTGGAGGAGGCCGTCGCCAAGGGCGCGAAGGTCGTCGCGGGCGGTGTGGCCCGCCCCGACATCGGCCCGTACTTCTTCGAGCCCACGATCCTCGACGGGGTCATCACGGACATGTCCGTCTGCGGCGAGGAGACCTTCGGCCCGGTCGTCTCCGTCTACCGCTTCACGAGCGAGGACGAGGTGATCGAGCGCGCCAACGCGACGGCGTACGGCCTGAACTCCTCGGTCTGGACGAGGAACGGCCGACGTGGCCAGGAGGTCGCCGCCCGTCTGCGCACCGGCACGGTCAACATCAACGAGGGCTACGCCCCCGCCTACGGCAGCGTCCAGTCCCCGATGGGCGGCATGAAGGACTCCGGCCTCGGCCGCCGCCACGGCTCCGAGGGCATCCTCAAGTACACCGAGGCCCAGACGGTCGCCCATCAGCGCGTGCTCCCCATGGCCCCCTCGCTGGGCATGGACGACGAGAAGTACGCCCAGTTCATGAGCCGCAGCCTCCGCCTGATGAAGGCGTTCCGGTTCCGGTAGACGACCCTCGCTTCAGCCACTCAAAGGGGAGACGGCACGTGCCTCAGGACGCTTACGACTACGACGTCATCGTCGTGGGTTCCGGCTTCGGCGGCTCGGTGACCGCCCTGCGCCTCACGGAAAAGGGTTACAAGGTCGGCGTCCTGGAAGCCGGCCGACGCTTCACCCGCGAGACCCTCCCGAAGAACTCCTGGGACCTCAAGAACTACCTCTGGGCCCCGAAACTCGGCATGTACGGCATCCAGCGCATCCATCTGCTGGGCAACGTGATGGTCCTGGCCGGCGCGGGCGTCGGCGGCGGCTCCCTGAACTACGCCAACACCCTCTACGTCCCGCCGAAGCCGTTCTTCGAGGACCCCCAGTGGCGTGACATCACCGACTGGCAGGACGAGCTGGCGCCGTACTACGACCAGGCCCGGCGCATGCTGGGCGTGCGGCTCAACCCGACCATGACCCCCTCCGACGTGCACCTGAAGGCCGCCGCGGAGCGCATGGGCTGCGGCGACTCCTTCCACATGGCCCCGGTCGGCGTCTTCTTCGGCGACGGCGAGGACGCCGACGGCTCGGCGAAGGCCAGGCCGGGCCAGGAGGTGCCCGACCCGTACTTCGGCGGCGCGGGCCCGTCCCGCAAGGCCTGCGCGGAGTGCGGCGAGTGCATGACCGGCTGCCGCCACGGCGCCAAGAACACCCTCAACGAGAACTACCTGCACCTCGCCGAGAAGGCCGGTGCGGTCGTCCACCCCATGACCACGGTCGTGTCGGTCACCGACGACTCTCGCGGCGGCTACGCCGTCGCCACCCTGCCCACCGACGACCGCGGCAAGAAGAAGGGCCGCACCTACACTGCCCGGCGGGTGGTCCTCGCCGCCGGCACCTACGGCACCCAGACCCTGCTGCACCGCATGAAGGCGGGCGGCCGGCTGCCGTACCTCTCGGACAAGCTGGGTGAGCTCACCCGCACCAACTCCGAGGCCCTGGTCGGCGCCCAGACCGACGACCGGCGCTACCGCAAGGCGCACGGCGCGCCCAAGGCCGACTTCACCCGGGGCGTGGCCATCACGTCCTCCATCCACCCCGACGCCAGCACCCACATCGAGCCGGTCCGCTACGGCAAGGGCTCCAACTCGATGGGTGGCCTGTCCATCCTCCAGGTGCCGTACGCGGGGACGAACTCGGGCAGCTCGCGGGTCCTGGGCTTCCTCGCCCACGCGGCGAAGCACCCGCTGCTGGTGCTGCGCTCGCTGTCGAACCGCCGCTGGTCGGAGCGGACCATCATCGGCCTGGTGATGCAGTCGCTGGACAACTCCCTGACGACCTACGTGAAACCGTCGGGCGTCGGCCGCGGCCTGCTCACCGCCCGCCAGGGCCACGGCGCCCCCAACCCCAAGCAGATCAAGGCCGCCACGGAGGGCGCGTCGGCACTCGCCGCCGAGATCAACGGCTTCGCGGGCTCCAACGTCGGCGAACTGATGGGCACCCCGCTCACCGCCCACTTCCTGGGCGGCTGCCCGATCGGCGACTCCCGCGAGTCCGGCGTGATCGACCCGTACCACCGCCTCTACGGTCACCCCGGCATCTCGGTCGTCGACGGCGCCGCGGTCTCCGCCAACCTGGGCGTCAACCCGTCCCTCACCATCACCGCCCAGGCCGAGCGGGCGATGTCGTACTGGCCCAACAAGGGCGAGGAGGACCCGCGCCCGCAGCAGGGCACCTACGAGCGTCTCCAGCCCGTCGAACCCAAGTCCCCGGCGGTCCCGGCGGAGGCGTTCGGCGCGCTGCGGCTGCCGTTCCTCGGCATGCCGGCGGTGGCCGTGGCCCCAGGACGGGCTACGAACGGGACAAGT
>NZ_JBEXSH010001100.1:0-2538 GCF_040613555.1 Streptomyces sp. NPDC006265 | reverse complement strand
GTCGATTTGTGATCTTTGGAATGGTGTACGCCCTTGGTGCGGCGGTCTGCTTCGGCACGGCGACGGTGCTGCAGGCGATCGCCGCACGCTCGGCGGCGGCGACCGGGCCGGGCGGGGACGTGGCACTGCTGTGGCGGGCGCTGCGGCAGTGGCGGTACCTGGCCGGTCTCGCGCTGGACGGGCTCGGCTTCGTGCTGCAGATCCTCGCGCTGCGGTCGGTGCCGATCTACGCCGTGGGGGCGGCGCTGGCCGCGAGCCTCGCGGTGACGGCCGTGGTCGCGGCGCGGCTGCTCGACGTGCGGCTGAGCCGCGTCGAGTGGGTGGCGGTGGCGGTGGTGTGCGCCGGGCTCGCGCTGCTGGGGCTGGCGGCCGGGGCGGAGGGCGACGAGGAGGGGCCGGCCTGGCTGAAGTGGGCGATGCTCGGGGCGGCTGCCGGGGTGCTGCTGCTCGGGGCGGCGGGCGGGCGGCTGCCGGAGCGGGGGCGGGCGCTGGCGCTCGGGCTCGGGGCGGGGCTGGGGTTCGGGGTGGTGGAGGTGTCGGTGCGGCTCATCGACGGGTTCTCGCCCGGTGAGCTGTTCCCCAATCCGGCGACGTACGCGCTGCTGCTCGGCGGCGGGGCGGCGTTCCTGCTGCTGACCTCGGCCCTGCAGCGCGGGTCGGTGACCACGGCGACGGCCGGGCTGGTGCTCGGGGAGACCGTCGCGCCCGCGCTGATCGGTGTGGTGTGGCTCGGAGACCGGACGCGACCGGGGCTGGGGTGGCTGGCGATCCTCGGTTTCGCGGTGGCGGTGGCGGGGGCGCTGGCGCTGTCGCGGTTCGGGGAGGCGCCGGTGGAGGCAGAGGAGAGCGCCGTCGCGCCGCGGTGATCGGCAGCGCTTTCCCGGCTGCCGAATTTCTTCACCTTCCGGACAAACTCACAGCTGTCTTGCCGCTGTCCAGCAGCTTCCCCTGCGACTCTCTCGCAGCTGCCTTGTGGCCGCCTTGCAGCTGTCTCGCGGACGACCCGAAAATGTTTGTTGAATCTTGAACGCAGGGTGAGCACTTTCCGTATGGGACTGCGTGACCAGTAATCCTGTCACGGTCACCGTGGCCTATCGCGTGACGCCGGGCCGTGCGGCCGACTTCCACTCCTGGGGGTGGGCCATGCTGGGCGCGACCGCGCGGCAGCCGGGGTTTCTTGGGGGCGGGGTACTTGTCGACGGAGAGGCGGAATGGCATGTCGTCTATCGCTTCGCCAGCGAGGGTTCGGCCCTGGCCTGGGAGAAATCGTCCTCCCGGGAACAGTGGGACGCGCGGCTGGACGGGGTCGCCCGGGAGGCGGAGCGCCGGAGGGTACCGGGCGCCCGGGCCTGGTTCAACGCGCAGACACTGACGCCCGCGCCGCCGACTCCGCCGTCGAAATGGAAAATGTGGTTCGTGAATATGAGCGCGGTTTTTCCGCCGGTGCTCCTGTTCAATCTGGCGGTGCTTCCCTATCTCGGTGATCTCAATGCACTGTTTCGCACACTGTTGTTGTGTCTGTGTGTGACGGCCCTCGTCACCTGGATTCTCATGCCGCGGCTCCAGCGTTTCTTCAGGAAATGGCTGTACCCGTCGCTCCAGGCACTGCGCGGACGGCACAAACGCCGGGCCACATAGGCCCGCGAACGAACAGAGGGAGGTGGGCGGGTGAAGACCCTGCTCATCGACAATTACGACTCGTACACGTACAACCTGTTCCAGCTGATCGCCGAGGTCAACGGCGAGGAGCCGGTGGTAGTCCGGAACGATGCTCCCGTCGACGGTTTTCCCGATCTCCGGGCGTTCGACAACCTCGTGGTGTCCCCGGGCCCCGGGCATCCGGGCGTGGCGCGTGATTTCGGCATCGCGGGCAGATTGCTCGCGACCTCGCCGGTGCCCGTGCTCGGTGTGTGTCTGGGGCATCAGGGCATCGCGCTCGGGGAGGCCGGGCTGGTGGGGCCCGCACCGGAGCCGCGGCACGGGCATCTGTCCGCGATCCGGCATGACGGACGGGACCTGTTCCACGGCCTGCCGCAGCACTTCACGGCCGTCCGCTACCACTCGCTGGCCGTGCGCGAGCCGCTGCCGGAGACGCTGGAGGCCACGGCCTGGGCGGAGGACGGCGTCCTGATGGGGCTCCGGCACCGCAGCCGGCCGCTGTGGGGGGTGCAGTTCCATCCCGAGTCGGTCCTCACGGAGTACGGGCACCGCATGTTCGTCAACTTCCGGAACCTCACCGCCGAGCGGGCCGGCAAGCTGCGCACGAAGAACACGGCGGTGCCGATGCCTCCGGCGGCTCGGCGGCGGGCGGTGGTGCCGGAGTGCGAGACGGGGATCCGGCGTACGACGGGGAGCGCTTTCAGCGCCGGTGGTGTTCGTCGGCCCGTGGTTGCGGCTGTCTTCCAGGTCACTGCGCTCAGCCAGGGCGCCGCGAACCCGCCCGGCGGGGCCGGGGCGGTCTTGGCGGGCGAAGCCATCGCGTCGAGCGAGACGGCGGTCTCGACGCCCGGCGTGGCGGGCGCGGCCCCTTCACCGGCC
>NZ_JBEXSH010001099.1:0-2546 GCF_040613555.1 Streptomyces sp. NPDC006265 | reverse complement strand
GACAACAACGACCCCTCAACCCCGAACAACACCTCCCCCAAAGAGCCACCCAACAGCGGATCGAGCACCCCACACACCTCGTCCAACGCCCCCGCGAACACCGGAAACGCCTCATACAACTCCCGCCCCATCCCCGCCCGCTGAGCACCCTGACCCGAGAACACCACGGCCAGAGCACCCCCTGACGGGCTGACCGGGGTCAGGTGGCGGAGGCCGTCCAGGAGGTCGGCGGGGCCAGTGCCCACGACCGCGGCGCGGTGCGGGAGGCCTGCTCGGGTGGTGGCCAGGGAGTAGGCGATGTCCTGGGGGTCGGGGGCGCCGGGGGCCGAGGCGAAGGCGTGGAGCCGTTCGGCCTGGGCGGTGAGCGCCTGGGGTGTGCGGGCGGACAGGAGCCACGGCAGTACGGGCAGGGTGCGGGAGCCGGTGGTTCCGGCGGGCGGGGCGGCCGGGGCCTCTTCGAGGATCACGTGCGCGTTGGTGCCGCCGAATCCGAAGGAGGAGACCCCCGCGCGGCGCGGTGCGTCTTCCCGCGCGGGCCAGTCACGTGCCTCGGTCAGCAGCTCCACCGAGCCTGTGTCCCACTCCACGAACGGCGACGGCTCGTCCACGTGCAGCGTCCGCGGCAGCACACCGTGCCGCATCGCCTGCACCATCTTGATCACACCACCGACACCCGCGGCGGCCTGCGCGTGTCCGATGTTGGACTTCAGCGAGCCCAGCAGCAAGGGCTGTTCACGGTCCTGGCCGTAGGTGGCCAGCAGGGCCTGTGCCTCGATCGGGTCACCGAGCCGCGTGCCCGTGCCGTGCGCCTCCACCGCGTCCACCTCGGCCGGAGTGAGGCGGGCGTTGTCGAGGGCCTGACGGATGACACGCTCCTGCGACGGACCGTTCGGCGCCGTCAGACCGTTCGAGGCGCCGTCCTGGTTCACCGCGCTGCCCCGCACCACCGCCAGCACCCGGTGCCCGTTGCGCACCGCGTCCGACAGCCGCTCGACGACGAGAACACCGGCCCCCTCCGCCCACGCCACACCGTCTGCCCCGGCCGCGAACGACTTGCAGCGGCCGTCGGGCGACAGACCGCGCAGGCGGGAGAACTCCAGGAAGGCCACCGGCGTCGACATCACGGTGACGCCGCCGGCCAGGGCAAGGGAGCACTCGCCGTTGCGCAACGCGTTGGCCGCGAGGTGCAGGGCGACCAGCGAGGACGAGCAGGCCGTGTCGACGGAGACCGCCGGGCCCTCGAAGCCGTAGGTGTAGGAGAGCCGGCCGACGGCGATGCTGCCGGCGCTGCCGCTGAACAGGTAGCCCTCGAAGTCCTCCGGCGGCAGGTGGGGGCGTGAGCCGTAGTCGTTGTACATCTGGCCCGTGAACACGCCGGTGTCCGAACCGCGCAGGGTGGTGGCGTCGATACCGGCGTGCTCGAACGCCTCCCAGGCCGTCTCCAGCAGCAGCCGCTGCTGCGGGTCGATCGCCATGGCCTCGCGCGGCGACATCCCGAAGAAGGCCGGGTCGAACCGGTCGGCGTCGTAGAGGAACCCGCCTTCACGTGCGTACGAGGTGCCCGTGCGGTCGGGGTCCGGGTCGTAGAGGCCGTCCACGTCCCAGCCCCGGTTGCCGGGGAATCCGCCGACGGCGTCGGTGCCGTCGGCCACGAGGCGCCACAGGTCGTCGGGCGAGGACACGCCGCCGGGGTAGCGGCAGGCCATGCCCACGATCGCGATCGGCTCGCGCCGCCGGTCCTCGATGTCCCGCAGCTGCCGACGTGCCTCACGGGCATCGGCGACGGCCTTCTTCAGGTAGTCGCGGAGCTTGTCCTCGCCCGCCATGGTGTGTCAACTCCCGTGTGTCGTGTGGTGATCGGTGCCGAAGTGGGCGTGGCGGCTCAGTTCGGTCCGTCGCTCGGTTCAGTTCGGCGCTCGGTTCAGTTCGGCGCTCGGTTCGGTTGGGCGCTCGGTTCGGTCCGTCGCTCAGTTCAGTTCGTCGACGAGGGCGAACAGTTCGTCGTCGGTGGCCGAGTCCAGGTCCTCGTCCCGGTCCTGGGCCGAGGTGCCGGTCGGGGTCCCGGCCGCGCTGTCGGCGGCGTCGAGGAGTTCGCGCAGTCGGGCGGTGATCCGGCCGTGGGCGGACGCGTCCGTGGCGGCCGCCTCGATGGCGGCTTCGAGCCGGGCCAGTTCCGCGAGGACCGGCTCGTCCGGCGCGGTCTCCTCGACGGTGAGGCGGTCGCCCAGGTACGAGGCGAGCGCCCTCGGCGTGGGCTGGTCGAAGACGAGGGTCGTCGGCAGCCGCAGTCCCGTCTCGGTGGCGAGCTGGTTGCGCAGCTCGACGGCGGTCAGGGAGTCGAAGCCGAGTTCCTGGACCGGCCGGTCGGCGTCGATCGCCGTGTGGTCGGCATGCCCGAGGACGGCCGCCACCCGGCCACGGACGAGGTCCACCAGCGCCCGTTCGCGGTCGGTCACGGCCAGGGCCGCGTCCTTGGGGTCGGCGGAGAGCATGGTGTCGAATGTGCGGTTCAGTCCGCGGACGGCGTCCTCCGACGCCGCCCAGAC
>NZ_JBEXSH010001098.1:0-2547 GCF_040613555.1 Streptomyces sp. NPDC006265 | reverse complement strand
AGGGGAGAAAGGGCAATGAAGGGCACTGTTGGTGAGCTCGGTGAGTTCGGGCTCATCAGGGAGCTCACCTCCCGTCTGACCACCACCCCGGCGGTCCGGGTCGGCCCCGGCGACGACGCCGCCGTGGTGGCCGCGCCCGACCGCAGGGTCGTGGCGAGCACGGACATCCTGGTGGAGGGCCGGCACTTCCGGCGGGACTGGTCGACGGCCTACGACGTGGGCCGCAAGGCGGCCGCGCAGAACCTCGCCGACATCGCCGCCATGGGCGCCGTACCGACCGCGCTGCTGCTCGGGCTGGTCGTCCCGGCCGAGCTGCCGGTGACCTGGCCGAGCGAGCTGATGGACGGCCTGCGCGACGAATGCCAGGTGGCGGGCGCCGCCGTGGTCGGCGGTGACGTCGTGCGCGGCGACTCGATCATGGTGTCGATCACCGCGCTCGGCGATCTGCGCAACCAGGAGCCGGTGACGCGGGCGGGCGCCCAGCCCGGCGACCTCGTCGCGGTGACCGGCTGGCTGGGCTGGTCGGCCGCCGGGTACGCGGTCCTGTCCCGGGGGTTCCGCTCGCCGCGGGCGTTCGTGGAGGCGCACCGGCGGCCCGAGCCGCCGTACCACGCGGGTCCGGCCGCCGCCGGGCTCGGGGCGACGGCGATGTGCGACGTGAGCGACGGGCTGATCGCGGACCTCGGGCACATCGCCGAGGCGAGCAAGGTGCGCATCGACATCCGCTCCGGGGCGATCGACATCCCCTCGCAGATGAACGACATCGGGCAGGCCGTCGGGGTCGATCCCATGCAGTGGGTGCTGACCGGGGGAGAGGATCACGCGATGGTGGCGACCTTCCCGCCGGACGTGAAGCTGCCCGCTCGCTGGAAGGTCATCGGCGAGGTCCTCAACCCCTCGGCGCTGCCCCAGGTGACGGTCGACGGGGCGCCGTGGACCAGCAAGGGCGGCTGGGATCACTTCGGGGACATAGAGTCATGATCCCCAACGTCCTCACAGTGGCCGGCTCCGACTCCGGCGGAGGCGCGGGCATCCAGGCCGACCTCAAGACGATGCTCGCGCTCGGCGTGCACGGCATGAGCGTCGTGACGGCGGTGACCGCGCAGAA
Organism: Streptomyces sp. NPDC006265; assembly: GCF_040613555.1. Taxonomy (NCBI): domain Bacteria; kingdom Bacillati; phylum Actinomycetota; class Actinomycetes; order Kitasatosporales; family Streptomycetaceae; genus Streptomyces; species Streptomyces sp. NPDC006265. The sequence continues at coordinate 1,439 of NZ_JBEXSH010001098.1, read as the reverse complement.
CTCCCTCGGCGTGCAGGGGGCTTGGGAGCTGCCCGTGGAGGCCGTACGGGCCCAGTACCGCAGTGTCGTCGACGACATCGGCGTCCAGGCGGTCAAGACCGGGATGCTGGCCTGCGCGGAACTCGTGGAGGCGGTCGCCGAGTTGATCGCGGAGACGGATGCCCCGGCAGTCGTCGACCCGGTCGGAGTCTCCAAGCACGGCGACGCCCTGCTCGCCGCCTCCGCGCTGGACTCGGTCCGTACGAAGCTGCTTCCGGCGGCGACGGTCGCCACGCCGAACCTCGATGAGGTGGCCCAGATCACCGGCGTACGGGTCGAGTCGGAGCGGGAGATGCGCGGGGCCGCGGCGGCCGTGCTGGAGTACGGGCCGCGCTGGGTGCTGATCAAGGGCGGGCACCTGCCCGGGGACGCCGTCGATCTGCTCACCGACGGCTCCGAGGAGCACTGGCTGCGGGCGCCGAGGCACGACAACCGTCACACCCACGGCACCGGCTGCACCCTCGCCTCGGCGATCGCTTCCGAGCTCGCCAGGGGGCGGTCCGTGCCGGAGGCGGTGGCGGCGGCCAAGGAGTACGTCACGGGGGCCGTCGCGGCCGGGTTCGCGCTCGGTGGGGGCATCGGGCCGGTGGATCACGGCTGGCGCTTCCGAACGGACGTGTAGCGGCCGGGGTGCGGTGTCACGGCCACCGCACCAGCCGTACAGGCACGGCAAAGAGCCGGCCCACCAGAGGTGGACCGGCTCTGCAGCGAACCAGCAGTGGTTGCGCGCTAGCTGAGCGTCAGCGCGAGACCTTGCCGGCCTTGATGCACGAGGTGCAAGCGTTCACGCGCTTCGGCGTCCCGCCCACCACGGTACGCACACGCTGGATGTTCGGGTTCCAGCGACGGGGCGTACGGCGGTGGGAGTGCGAGATGTTGTTGCCGAAGCCCGGCCCCTTGCCGCAGACGTCGCAGTTGGCAGCCACGGGTCACTCCAAAGACTTCAGATGCACTTACGGTTGATCCCGGCAGGCCGGGATCAAGATTCTCGGGCTCTGAGGAGCCGGTCGAAATCTGAGTGGCGTTGCCAGGGGGAAGGCCCGATCAGATCGGGCAACCGGAGCAGCATACAACGGCTGCACCCGTAGAACGAAACTACCATGGCAGCTCAGGGGCCCGGCCCCTCCCTCTTCCGGTCGACACCGCCCCGGGGTCTACGCTGCGAGCCACGTCCAGCAGCTCAGGGAGGCGTAGTGGCGCAGGTGCCGCAGACATTCTTCGATGCTCTCGCGGTGCGTACCTGGTGCGGTCTCGCGCTCGAGACACTGGGGCGGGCGCGTGAGGAGATCGACGCGATCAACGTCTATCCGGTGGCGGACGGCGACACCGGGACCAATCTGTATCTGACCGTGGAGTCGGCGGTCGCGGCGGTCGAGGCGGTGTTCGCGGGGCACGCGGCG
>NZ_JBEXSH010001097.1:0-2550 GCF_040613555.1 Streptomyces sp. NPDC006265 | reverse complement strand
GGTGCGTACGGGGGATGACGCACCGGGGCGGGGAGACGTGGACCCTGGGCGGGTCGGGGTGGGCCGCTGCTTACTTCAGGTGCAGCTGCTGACCCGGGTAGATGAGGTTGGCATCGGTGACGATGTCCTTGTTCAGCTTGAAGAGCTTCTCCCAGCCGCCCTTGACCTTCTTGTCCTCGGCGATCGAGCTGAGGGTGTCACCCTTGACGACCTTGTACTCGCCGTCGCCCTTCTTGACCTTCTTGCCGGTCGGGGTGGTGACGGTCTTCTTGGCCGCGGGGCGCTCGTCGGAGCGGGAGGCCGGCTGCTGGGTCTCGCGGGACTCGGTGCTCTGCTGCTGGCTCTGCGAGGAGCTGCCCGAGTCGCTCGAGGAGCCGCCGCCGGTGTAGGCGGCGCTCGACAGGCCCTTGCCGCAGACCGGCCAGGCACCCTTGCCCTGACCCGCGAGGACCTTCTCGCCGATCTCGATCTGCTGCGCCTTGGTGGCCTGGTCGGCGGTGGCGGCGTACTTGGTGCCGCCGTAGCCGGACCAGGTGGAGGCGGAGAACTGCAGACCGCCGTAGTAGCCGTTGCCGGTGTTGATGGACCAGTTGCCGCCGGCCTCGCACTGGGCGACGGCGTCCCACTCGGAGGCGGTGGCGGCGGAGGCGTTGCCGGCCGCCATCAGCGGGGCGGCGACGGCGGCACCGGCGACACCGGCGACGGCGATGGCGCGGGTGGCCTTGGACGGACGGCGGTGCTTGCCCTTGCCGGAAAACAGCATGGTGGATCCCCTCACCGACGCCTGCGAGGTGAGCTGTCGGGTTCGGGCCGGTTGAGTTGCCCGGCCGCGTCCCTCCCGGGACACGGCTTCACCCCAAGCCCTTCCGAACACAACTGTCCGGTCGGGCACCTACCTTGGGTCCCCCGCTCCTGCCTACGGCGCTTGACGCGACGACTGTTCCCGTACGGCCGCTGGCAGGATTCGGCGTTGCGGCAGCCGGGGCTCGCGGTGACGAGCGGTCACGACCGTAGACACGCGATCCGCGGAATTTCAAAGACGATCAGGGCTTCTGAGATCTATCTCTCACGGACCCCAAACGGGACATTCGCCGCGAATCGTGACGCGAACTCGCGCGGTTTCGGGGCGACTTCGACCCTCGTTTCCGCACTGCCCGAACGGCTACCTCTCGTCCCCTTCGCCCTCCACCGCGAGCTTCTGACCGGGATGAATGAGGTTCGGGTCGGTACCGACGGCCTTCTCGTTGCCGACGTAGAGCGCGCGCCATCCGCCGCTGACGTCAAGGGCGTCGGCGATGGACCAGAGACTGTCGCCGACTCCCACGATGTAGTCGCCCTGGGCGGTGTCGACGGAGCCCTCGTCGCCGCGCGAGGCGTGACGGCCCGTGGACTCGTCCGCGCGGCCGCTGTCGGACGGGAGGGTTTCGTCGGCACTGGGGCCGCGATGGCGGCCGGAGCCGGTGTCGGTCGGCGCCGAGGAGTCGTCACCCTCCTGCGAGTTGCCGGACTCGCCGCCCTCGGGGGTGGCCGACGGAGAGCTGCCGGACCGCTGATCCCGTGCCGTGGAGTCAGTAGATTCAGACGATTTGTCCGACTTGGCCTTTTCATCCTCTGAATCCGACGAGGAGTCGGACGACGGCGACCGGGACGAGGAGGGGCTTGCCGAAGGCGACGATCCGAGCGAGTCGAGTATGCCGGGCGAGTCCGTCGGGCCGGACGAGTCGGATGAACCGGACGCGCCGGAGTCCGAGTCCTTGCCCTGCTCGAGACCGGAGAGCAGTCCACAGGTGCGCCACGCGCCGACCCCCTGGTCGGCGAGGATTCTCTCGGCCACGGCTATCTGCTGGGAGCGGCTGGCCAGGTCCGCGCTCGCGGCGTAGTCGAGGCCGCCGTGGTTCTCCCAGTCCTCCTGGGACAACTGCAGGCCGCCGTAGTAGCCGTTGCCGCTGTTCTGGCTCCACGCGCCGCCGGTCTCGCAGTCCGCGACCCGGTCCCAGGTCGTGCCGTCGGCCGCACTGGCACCGGAGGCCCCGAGGAGCGGAATCGCGATGGCGGAGCCGGTGACTCCGGCCGCCACGAGGAGAGCCGGAGCCTGGCGGGGGCGACGGTGCCGACCGTTCCCGGAGAGCATACGGAGACCTTTCGCAAGACAGCAGTGACCGACGCGGCGTGATTCCCCGCCGCGTTGATGGGTGAACGTATCGGCAGTCGATCACTTGTCACAAGTTCATGCCGCACAGATCACGTGAAGATCACAGGTCTGATGTTTCGTCACGTCCAGTCGGTGCGAACGCCACCGGCAGCGTGCGCAGCCCGCGCATGATGAGGCCGCCGCGCCACCGCAGCTCGGCTGGATCCGCGGCGAGCCGGAGGTCCGGGAGGCGGGTGAGCAGGGTGGCGAGCGCGGTCTGGCCCTCCAGCCGGGCGAGCGGGGCGCCGAGGCAGTAGTGGATGCCGTGGCCGTACCCGAGGTGCTGGTTGTCGCGACGGGAGAGGTCCAGCACGTCCGGATCGGCGAACCGCTCCGGGTCCCGGTCCGCGGCGGCCAGG
>NZ_JBEXSH010001096.1:0-2556 GCF_040613555.1 Streptomyces sp. NPDC006265 | reverse complement strand
GGTGATGCCGGCCTTGTAGACGCGCGGGGTGCCCTTGTTGGGGCCGGTGCGCTCGTAGGTGCCGGTGAACTTCTTCAGGTTGAAGCCAACCGATGAGCTCTGGGCTCAGCCGTACGGCGTCATGCAGAGGTACGGCGTGCTTCAGCCCGCGAGGATCTCGCGCGCCAGCTTGGCCGTCTCGGTCGGGGTCTTGCCGACCTTGACGCCGGCGGCCTCGAGGGCCTCCTTCTTCGCGGCGGCCGTGCCGGAGGAGCCGGAGACGATGGCGCCGGCGTGGCCCATGGTCTTGCCCTCGGGCGCGGTGAAGCCCGCGACGTAGCCGACGACCGGCTTCTTCACGTTCTCCTTGATGAAGGCCGCGGCCCGCTCCTCGGCGTCGCCGCCGATCTCACCGATCATGACGATCAGGTCGGTGTCGGGGTCGGCCTCGAACGCGGCGAGGGCGTCGATGTGGGTCGTCCCGATGACCGGGTCGCCACCGATGCCGACGGCGGAGGAGAAGCCGATGTCACGCAGCTCGTACATCATCTGGTACGTCAGCGTGCCGGACTTCGACACCAGGCCGATGCGGCCCGGCTTGGTGATGTCGCCCGGGATGATGCCGGCGTTCGACTGGCCCGGGGTGATGAGGCCGGGGCAGTTGGGGCCGATGATCCGGGTCTTGTTGCCCTGCGACACGGCGTAGGCGTAGAACGCGGCCGAGTCGTGGACCGCGATGCCCTCGGTGATGACGACCGCGAGCGGGATCTCGGCGTCGATGGCCTCGACGACGGCGGCCTTGGCGAACGCCGGCGGGACGAAGAGGACGGACACGTTGGCGCCCGTCTTCTCGATCGCCTCGGCGACCGTGCCGAAGACCGGGATGTCGTTGCCGTCGATGTCGACGGACGTGCCCGCCTTGCGGGGGTTCACGCCACCGACGATGTTCGTGCCGTCGGCCAGCATGAGCTTGGTGTGCTTCATGCCCGTGGCACCGGTCATGCCCTGGACGATGACCTTGCTGTCCTTGTTGAGGAAGATAGCCATGGCTGTTTAGTCCCTCGTCCCTTACTTCGCAGCCGCGAGCTCGGCGGCCTTGTCGGCCGCTCCGTCCATGGTGTCCACGCGCTGAACCAGCGGGTGGTTGGCGTCGGAGAGGATCTTGCGCCCGAGCTCCGCGTTGTTGCCGTCCAGGCGGACGACCAGGGGCTTGGTGACTTCCTCGCCCTTGTCCTTGAGCAGCTGCAGCGCCTGGACGATGCCGTTGGCGACCTCGTCACAGGCGGTGATGCCACCGAAGACGTTGACGAAGACGGACTTGACGTCCGGGTCGCCGAGGATGATCTCCAGGCCGTTCGCCATGACGGCGGCGGAGGCGCCACCACCGATGTCGAGGAAGTTGGCCGGCTTCACGCCGCCGTGCGCCTCACCGGCGTACGCGACGACGTCCAGGGTGCTCATGACGAGACCCGCGCCGTTGCCGATGATGCCGACCTCACCGTCGAGCTTGACGTAGTTGAGGTTCTTCTCCTTGGCGGCGGCCTCGAGCGGGTTGGCCGCGTCCTTGTCCTGGAGGGCCTCGTGCTCCGGCTGACGGAACTCGGCGTTCTCGTCCAGGGAGACCTTGCCGTCCAGGGCGATGACCTCACCGGAGGCGACCTTGGCCAGCGGGTTGACCTCGACCAGGAGGGCGTCCTCCTCGATGAAGGTCTTCCAGAGGGTGACCAGGACGTTCTCGACCTTGTCGGCGACCTCGGCCGGGAAGTTCGCGGCCTCGACGATCTGGCGGGCGACCTCGGGGGTCACGCCCACGTTGGCGTCGATCGGCGTCTTGGCGACGGCCTCGGGGCGGGTCTCCGCCACCTCCTCGATCTCCACGCCGCCCTCGACGGAGGCGATGGAGAGGAAGGTGCGGTTGGCACGGTCCAGGAGGAAGGAGACGTAGTACTCCTCCACGATCTCCGGGGCCGTCTCGGCGATCATCACCTTGTGGACCGTGTGGCCCTTGATGTCCATGCCGAGAATGTTGGTCGCGTGCTCGACCGCCTCGTCGGCGGTCGCGGCCAGCTTCACGCCGCCGGCCTTGCCGCGCCCACCGACCTTCACCTGGGCCTTGACGACGGACTTGCCACCGAGGCGCTCGGTGGCTGCGCGGGCCGCCTCAGGCGTGTCGATGACTTCACCGGCCAGCACCGGTACATCGTGCTTGGCGAAGAGGTCCCTCGCCTGGTACTCGAACAGGTCCACGCGCTTCCGTCCCTATCAGTGATCTCGCGGTTCGTTGTCTGCGTGGGCGTGCCGCGAGGGCAACGTGACGTCCGCTGTCTGTCACAAGGGAGGCGCACACGGTGTCCGAGCGCGCGGCATGTCCGTCTCGCAGGTTATCGCTGCTTCCGGGAGGCCTCTAAATCGAGGGTCACACCTGAGCGGTGATACCTGTCACATGATGCCGCGCTCTCTGGCACGGCGTGCCGGGTGTGAGGGGCGGGCGCGGGCGTGCACGACTTCCCCGGCTCCGAGAAGTGCAACTTCGGGCAGGAGGTCACCTTCACCCACGACGGCCGGGACTTCCTGGAG
>NZ_JBEXSH010001095.1:0-2558 GCF_040613555.1 Streptomyces sp. NPDC006265 | reverse complement strand
TCAGCTTGATCGGCTTGCCCGGGCCGCCGGGCAGGGGCAGCGTCCAGTGCTGCCCCTCGTAGGACAGGCGCTCGCGGGTCATGGCCTTGCGGGCCCAGATTGCGCAGCAGCCGCAGCTGGTGCGAGCAGGCCGACTGCTCCATGCCCACCTCGGCGGCCAACTCCGTGGCCGGCAGCGGGCCTTCGCGCAGCCGTGCCAGGATCAGCAGGCGGGAGGGCGTGGACAGGGCCTGGAGCGTGGTGGCGACCTTCGCGACGTTGTCCGCGTCCAGGCGTACTCGCTCGGCGGCTTCCTGCACGGGGGTGACGGCTCCATGACCCATGACGTCATCGTACCGGCCCCGTGCGAACATATGAATGAATCTTCATCTATCCCGGTCCGATGGCGTGGCGCGGGCACGTCGATGTCGGATTCTCGCCAGCTCCGTGCCGCCCGGTGCCCGATCCTGGACTCATGCGGATGGGGATGCACACCGACACCGAGCGCTGCGTACGCGCCGTCCGGTCCAAGGACGCACGCTTCGACGGCTGGTTCTTCACGGCCGTCCTGACCACCGGCATCTACTGCCGTCCCAGCTGCCCGGTGGTGCCGCCCAAGCCGGCGAACATGGTCTTCCACCCCAGCGCGGCGGCCTGTCAGCAGGCCGGGTTCCGGGCCTGCAAGCGCTGCCGGCCCGACACCAGCCCCGGCTCCCCGGAGTGGAACCGGCGCGCCGACCTCGTGGCCCGTGCCGTGCGGCTGATCGCCGACGGCGTCGTGGACCGCGAGGGCGTGCCCGGCCTCGCCGGCCGGCTCGGCTACAGCACCCGGCAGGTCGAGCGCCAGCTCCTCGCCGAGCTGGGTGCGGGCCCCCTCGCGCTCGCCCGTTCCCAGCGCGCCCAGACGGCCCGGCTGCTCATCGAGACGACCGTCCTGCCCATGGCGCAGATCGCGTTCGCCGCCGGCTTCGCCTCGATCCGCACCTTCAACGACACGGTCCGCGAGGTCTTCGCCCTGGCCCCGAGCGAGCTGCGCGCCCGCGCCCCCAGAGGGCAGGGGGCGAGCACACCCGGCGTGCTCTCCCTGCGGCTGCCGTTCCGCGCCCCGCTCAACCCGGACAACCTCTTCGGCCACCTCGCCGCGACGGCCGTACCCGGCGTGGAGGAGTGGCGCGACGGCTCCTACCGTCGCACCCTGCGCCTCCCGTACGGCCACGGCATCGTGGCCCTCACCCCGAACCCGGACCACATCGCCTGCCGCCTCACCCTCAGCGACCTGCGCGATCTGACCGTCGCCATCAGCCGCTGCCGCCGGCTGCTCGACCTGGACGCCGACCCCGTCGCGATCGACGACCAGCTCCGCACGGACCCGGTCCTCGCGCCGCTGGTCGACAAGGCGCCCGGCCGGCGCGTGCCGCGCACGGTCGACGAGACCGAGTTCGCCGTCCGGGCCGTGCTCGGGCAGCAGGTCTCCACGGTTGCCGCGCGCACCCACGCGGCCCGCCTGGTCACCGCGTACGGCGAGCCGGTCGAGGACCCCGAGGGCGGCCTCACCCACCTCTTCCCGGCCCCCGAGGCCCTCGCGGCGCTGGACCCCGAGTCGCTGGCGATGCCCCGCACCCGCCGCACCACCTTCACCACCCTGGTCCGCCGGCTCGCCGACGGCGACCTCCGCCTCGGTGTCGAGAGCGACTGGCCGCAGACCCGCGCCCAGCTCCTCGCGCTGCCCGGCTTCGGCCCCTGGACGGCGGACGTCATCGCCATGCGCGCCCTGGGCGACCCCGACGCCTTCCTCCCCACCGACCTCGGCATCCGCCGCGCCGCCCGGGAACTGGGCCTGCCCTCCACCCCCGCCGCACTCACCGCACGCGCTGCGGCCTGGCGCCCCTGGCGGGCCTACGCGGTCCAGTACCTCTGGGCGACCGACAGCCACCCGATCAACTTCCTTCCGGTATAGGGACGCCCGATGAAGCAGCAGCACACCGTGACCGACAGCCCGTACGGCCCGCTCACCCTCGTCGCCGAGGACGGCGTGCTCTGCGGTCTCTACATGACCGACCAGCGCCACCGCCCGCAGCAGGAGACCTTCGGCACCCGCGACGACACCCTCTTCGCGGAGACGGAGGAGCAGCTGAAGGCCTACTTCGCGGGCGAGCTCAAGGAGTTCACCGTCGAACTGCGCCTGACCGGCACCCTGTTCCAGCGCACCGTCTGGGACCGGTTGCGCCGCATCCCCTACGGCGAGACCCGCACCTACGGGCAACTCGCCGACACCCTCGGCGCCCCCACCGCCTCCCGAGCGGTCGGCCTCGCCAACGGCCGCAACCCCATCGGCATCATCGTCCCCTGCCACCGCGTCATCGGCGCGAACGGCAGCCTGACCGGGTACGGCGGCGGGCTGGAGCGCAAGCAGCGCCTGCTGGACTTCGAGCGGGGCGCCGCCCTGTTCTAGTGCCGCGGCAGGCAACGTTCGCCCCGTCGCGGCGCCCGGCACGCTCCCCCACGCTCTCGACTCCGCTCGAGCAGGGGGTACCCCCACTCGCCGCACCGGCCGAAACCCCGAGTACGTCCAGTACGAG
>NZ_JBEXSH010001094.1:0-2564 GCF_040613555.1 Streptomyces sp. NPDC006265 | reverse complement strand
CTGGCGCAGTCCGCCGAGCACGTCGCCGAGCGGGGGCGGGCCGAGGGGCAGGCTTGGCTGACGGGCCTGTGGCGCCGCACCGCGGCCGTGGTCTGGGCCGCCGTGGTGCTGTTGCTGCTCGGGCAGGCCCTCACGGCGGTCGGTGCGGGCTGGACGGCGGCGCGTACGGCCGGACTGGCCGCGGCGCTGCTGATGGCCCTGTCGCTGACCGCCGCGTCGTGGTGCCACCGGACGAAGGGCGGGGTGCTGGCGCCGGTGATCGGTGAGGACAACCGGCTGTCCACGTCCCGTACGGTCGCCGCGGCCTGGGTGCTCTTCGTGGCCTACTCGGTGCTCGTCCTCGCGGGACGGCTGGCCGGCGCCTCCCGGCAGCGGGACCGGGACGCGCTGATCTTTGGGCTGGACCTCGCCCGGGGCGCCGGGATCGTGACCGTGCTCGCCGTGCTGTGCGGGATCGCCGTACTCGTACGGCGGGTGGTCGGGCTGCGGGTGCTGGGGCAGCGGCTGCAGAAGGTGCGCGCCGACCGGCCCCGGGCCGCCGACCTGCTGACCGACGACGCGGGGCGGGGCACCTTCGCCGACATCCAGTACGTCGTGATCAGCGGTGTCGCCCTGGTCTTCGCGGCGGTACGGCTGGCCCGGCGGCCGGAGCAGCTGCCGGACCTGCCGTGGGGGCTGGCGATGGTGGTGCTGGTGTCGGCGGCGACGTATCTGGCCGGCAAGTACGCGGAGGGCGGCCGGCCGGTCATCCTCTCCGTGGTCCGGGCCCGGGAGGCGGGCGACCTGGACGGGCCGATCCGCACCGGGGACGACATCGAGATCCGGGGTGCCGGATTCGTGCCGCCGGGGGCACAGGGGGCCGACCGGCTGGCCCGGATGGTCGTGCGCGTGGGCGCGGTACACGTCCACGTGCCGTTGGTCCCCGTACCCGGCGGGTTCCGCAATCCCACGGACACCCTGCTGACGGTGCCGGTGCCGGCGGACGTGGAACCGGGGAGGGTGGAGGTGCAGGTGGTCACGGCGGCGGGAGTGGAGACCAATCGGTACGCGGTCGACGTGACGGAGTGAGTGAGGGCACCACCGCGACGCCCTCGAAGCCCCCAGGCACCACCGGCTGGACCACAAAAGCGACTCGCGCGGGATTGAGCGCGGTCCGTTTGCCGTACGTATGGTCTGTTGAGGGGGTCTCGGCACCGGCGAGAGGCGGCTAGCAGCGATGACTCACAGTATGCGAACGGACACGCACTCCCCCCACTTCGGAGAGGGAGGAGGCCGGTGGGACAACGCCACCCGCTATGCCCTGCTGCCGCTGCGCATCTTCCTCGGCGTCACCTTCATCTACGCCGGCCTGGACAAGCTCACCGACAGCGCCTTCATGAAGGACTCCGGTGCCGGCTCGATCGGCGACATGATGCGTGCCGTACGCGACTCCTCCGCCATTCCCGCCCTGGTCGACCTCTCCCTCAAGAGCCCTGTCGGCTTCGGCTACGCCATCGCCTTCGGGGAACTGGCCGTCGGCATCGGCACCCTGCTCGGCCTGCTCGCCCGGCTGGCCGCACTCGGCGGCGCGCTGATCTCCCTCAGCCTGTGGCTGACCGTGAGCTGGGCCTCCGACCCGTACTACTACGGCAACGACCTCGCCTACCTCATGGCCTGGACCCCCCTCATCCTCGCGGGCGCGCCCCTGCTGTCCCTCGACGCCGCGCTACGGTCACGGCGACGGCAGCGGAGCGGCGGGTACCGGTAGCCGGCTCCCGCTCACCGTCAAGCCGGGTCCGCGCCCGTACGGCCCCCCTGGCGGCGTCGGCGTGCCCGGCCCGTCAGGAGCGCCACCGCACCCGCGAGGCACAGCCCCCCGGTGACGAGGGGGATCGCCACGAACCACGGGGTCTCCCAGGCGCCGCCCGCGTCACCGGCGTAGAGGATGCCCGTCAGGATGAGGACGCTGCCGGCGATCAGCTTTCCGGGCTGGGCTTCATGACGTAGCACGGGTCACCTCCGCCTGTCCCATGCCGACCTGGAGGTCCAGGTCGACGGTGCCGGACTTCTCGACGCCCTCGGCGGGCGAGAGGGTGATCTCCCTGTGCCGTCCCGGCTGCACGTCCACGTCCTTCGGGTCGTCACCCGGCAGCTGGAGATCGCCGATTCCCACCTCGACGTCCAGCCGCACCGTCACGTCCTCGGGCACGAGCACTCTGAGCTTGCCCATGCCGACCTCCGCCTGCGTCGTCACTGTCTGCTTCCCCGACACGTCCAGCTTGCTCAGATCCAGGGTGCCGACGCCCGTGCCCAGGTCGTACCGCGGCCGTACGTCCGCCACCGTGGCGGGCTGCCAGGTGGTGCGCGCCCAGTGGGTGTCGATGTCCTTGGGCAGAACCGCCGCGCCGGCGAGCAGGCCGGCCGTGAGGATCGCCAGGAAGATCGAGCCGGCGCCGGTCCGGCCCAGGAAGGCGCTGACGGCTATGCCCAGGCCCAGGACGGCGAGACGTCCTCCGGCTCGAACAGCTCGCTGCCGTCGAAGTGGTTGACGGCGACCACGTACGGCAGTCCGGAGCTCTCGAAGT
>NZ_JBEXSH010001093.1:0-2567 GCF_040613555.1 Streptomyces sp. NPDC006265 | reverse complement strand
ACCGTCATCCCGGCGGCGCGCCCGGCCGCTATCCCGGCTCCGGAGTCCTCGAACACCACACAGTCCGCGGGGGCGATCCCCAGCTCGGCGGCGCCCTTCAGGAAGCCCTCCGGGTCGGGCTTGCTCGCCCCGACGGACTCCGCCGTCACCCGCACCTCGGGCAGGTCCAGACCGGCCGCCGCCATCCGCGCCGTCGAGAGCGGCACATCGGCGGAGGTCACCAGTGCGTGCGGCAGCCCCCGCAGCGAGGCCAGGAACTCCGGCGCCCCCGGGATCGCGACGACACCGCCGGTGTCGGCCGTCTCGTCGGCGAGCATCCGGGCGTTGTCGGCGTGGTTCTGCTCCATCGGCCGCTCGGGCAGCAGCAGCGCCATGGAGGCGTAGCCCTGCCGACCGTGGACGACCTTCATGACCTCGTCCCCGTCGAGCGCGTGACGCTCGGCCCAGCGCCGCCAGACGCGTTCGACCGAGGCGTCCGAGTTGACGAGGGTGCCGTCCATGTCCAGCAGGAGGGCGCGGGCGGTGAGCACGGCGGTGGCCGTCATCGGCAGCTCCAAGGCTCGGGGCGCGTTCCAGCGCGGGAGGGGGCGGACGACGGATCGCGACCGGCACGCCCCGGGGAGACAAGGCGGCCCCGCCCGCCGGTCAGGGAAAACGGGCGGAGGCCACTTTGTTCCCCCACGGTACAAAACAAGGCCGCCTTCGCGCCAGGGGGCCCCGCGGACGTTCATCCACTGTTCAGCCCGCCCGGTTCAGCCGGTCACGGCCTCCCACAGGCTCCACAGCCCGAGCCCCAGCATGACCAGCGCCGCGATCTGCGTGATCAGCCGCAGCGGCACCTTCTTCATCAGCGCCCTGCCGCCGACGATGCCGAGTCCCGCCACGGCCCACAGCGCGAGCACCGCGCCCAGGCCGACGGAGAGCGGGTCGTCGTAGCGGGCGGCCAGGTTCGCGGTCATGATCTGGGTCAGATCACCGAATTCGGCGACCAGGATGAGCATGAAACCGGCGCCCGAGACCTTCCAGAAGGACTGGTTCTCCGGCTTGCGGACCTCCTCCTCGTCCTCGCCCTTCTTGAGCAGCAGAACCGCGGCCCCGCCCAGGAACAGCACGCCCGTGAGGGCCTGCACGATCTGCTGCGGCAACAGCGTCAGCACACTGCCGGCCGCGACGGCGAGCGCGACGTGCAGCGCGAAGGCGGCGGCGACACCGGCGAAGACGTAGGAGGCGCGGTAGCGGGTGCCGAGGACGAGGCCGGCCAGGGCGGTCTTGTCCGGCAGTTCCGCGAGGAAGACGACGCCGAAGACGACGGCCGTCACGGTCAGGCTGATCAAGGGTTCCTCAATCGGTCGGGGCTGCCCCACCGAGAGTGCTGGACCTTCGCACACGACACCTCGGCACGGCAGCGCACTCGGAACCCGTGCCGGGGGGCACGGGTGTGCACTGCTTTGCCGAAGGTCTCGCTGGCAGGTCCTGGGAAGGGACCGGCCTCCGGGCGCCGGCTCAGGCGGGCTGAGCAGTATGTCGACGGTCCGGCGAAGAGCTACTCCCCTTCTGCGCCGCCCATCGTACGGGACGTGCCCGAAGTGAAAAGTTCCGCCTACCACCTTGTCATGTCATGGCCTCGTCACTAACTTCTCACCGGGCGCACACCTGTGCGCAACACGGCACCGCGAGCATTGCCCTCGCTCGCAAGCCAACACCCCCACCTCCCCAGGGAGTTCGCATGCCCAGGTTCTACGCGCGTCGACGGCTGAGCTTGGCCGCGGCGGCAACCGCGCTCATATCCTCCGTGGGCCTCTTCAACGCCCCCACGGCCTCCGCCGCCCTCCCCACCCCCGTGAGCGCCGCCACCGCCCGCTCCTACCTCGCCACCCTCACCGTGGCCACCGAGAACCGCACCGGCTACGACCGCGACCTGTTCCCGCACTGGATCACCCAGTCCGGCACCTGCAACACCCGCGAGGTCGTCCTCAAGCGCGACGGCACGAACGTCCAGCAGAACTCCTCCTGCGCCGCCACCAGCGGCAGCTGGTACTCGCCCTACGACGGCGCCACCTGGACCGCCGCCTCCGACCTGGACATCGACCACCTGGTCCCGCTGGCCGAGGCCTGGGACTCCGGCGCCGGCTCCTGGACGACGTCCCGCCGCCAGTCGTTCGCCAACGACCTGACCCGCCCGCAGCTCATCGCGGTCACCGACAACGTCAACCAGTCCAAGGGCGACCAGGACCCGGCCACCTGGATGCCGTCCCGGACGACGTACCGCTGCACCTACGTCCGCGCCTGGGTGCAGGTGAAGTACTACTACGACCTCTCGGTCGACTCGGCCGAGAAGTCCGCGCTGCAGAACTACCTCGCCGGCTGCTGACACGCTGAATTGGTGTCGGGAGCTCCCCGCCGGCCTCCGTCGTTCCGTACCGTACGGGGCGACGGAGAGGGGAACGACATGAGCGCACTGCGCCTCGGACCGCTGCTGAGGTACACCGACGGCTCGTCCGCGACCGTGTGGGTCGAGACGAGCCGTCCGTGCACCGCCGAGGTGCGCTGCGCCGACGGCGCCGGCG
>NZ_JBEXSH010001092.1:0-2569 GCF_040613555.1 Streptomyces sp. NPDC006265 | reverse complement strand
GGCGTTCATCGGGCTCGCGCCGATGCACAACGAGCCCGCGGCCGACTGGCCGCGCTGGTATGCCGAGCAGCGTGTGCTGCCCTATCTGCGGCGGGCGGTCGACCAGGGCACCGTCCGGGCCGGCGAGGCGACCGTCGTGGAGCGTCTGTGCGAGGAACTGCCGGGGTTGGCGGGGCCCGCCGAGCCGCCCGCGCGGCTGCACGGCGATCTGTGGAGCGGCAACGTGCTGTGGGCGGCCGACGGTCGGGTGTGGCTGATCGACCCGGCCGCGCACGGTGGGCATCGCGAGACCGATCTGGCGATGCTGGGCCTCTTCGGCTGTCCGCATCTGGAGCAGGTGCTCGACGGCTACCAGGAGGAGGCGCCGCTCGCCGGGGGCTGGCGTGAGCGCGTCGGCGTGCACCAGCTGTTTCCGCTGCTGGTGCACACCGTGCTGTTCGGCCGGGGCTATGCGGAACAGGCCCTCGCGGTGGCCCGTACGGCTCTGGAGGGGTGAGCGGTCAGCGGGTCATGACGTGCCGTGCGTCGGGGACGCAGTGGGTCATGGTGAGGCCCTCGACGTCGCGCGGCTTGTTCTTGCCCAGGTTGGCCAGGCGTTCGCGGTCGTCGTCCGTGAGGTTTTGGCTCGCCAGCGGCTCCAGAGAGGTCACGTCCTCCGGTCCGATGCCCAGGCCCTCCCCGACCCGCAGGCCGAGGTCGTTGTCGACCAGGAGGAAGTGCCAGACCATGCGCTCCTGGATCGCCCGGTCGCACCCGGACAGTTGACCGATGAAGTTCTTCACCAGGTCGTCCCGTTCCCAGTCCTCCAGCAGCTGGTAGCGCTGCCCGGCCTGGAGGTAGTCGTCGGTGCGGGGGATGCGCTTGCGGGTCAGCCGGCCGTGGATCTCGGGGCCCTGCTCGTCGTGGGTCGGATAACGGGCCTCGCGCAGGCCACCGGTGATGGACGGCTCGTAGTTGACCTGCGGGTTCTCAGCTCCGCCGTCGACGTGGTAGGCCATCTGGCCGTCGCGCTGGTTGGTGTGCACGTCGGCGTTCTTGGCCTGGTTGACGGGGAGCTGGAGGTAGTTCGGGCCGACCCGGTAGCGCTGGGTGTCGCTGTAGGAGAAAGTCCGGCCTACAAGCATCTTGTCGTCGGAGAAGTCCAGGCCGTCGACGAGGACGCCGGTACCGAAGGAGATCTGCTCGTTCTCGGCGAAGAAGTCCTTCGGCATCCGGTCGAGCACCATCCGGCCCACCGGCCGCGGCGGGAAGTCCTGCTCGGGCCAGGTCTTGGTGTCGTCCAGCGGGTCGAAGTCGAGCTCGGGGTGGTCGTGGTCGTCCATCAGCTGGACGAGCAGCTCCCATTCCGGGTGGTCACCGCGGGCGACGGACTCGTACAGGTCCTTGGTGGCGTGGCCGAGAGTGTCGGCCTGGACGTTGGCCGCGTCCTCCTCGGTCATGCTGCGCACGCCCTGCTTGGGCATCCAGTGGTACTTGACCAGCTTGGTCTCGCCCTCGGCGTTCACCCACTTGTACGTGTTGACGCCGAAGCCCTGCATGTGGCGGTAGTCGGCGGGGATGCCGCGCGGACTGAACAGGTTGACCAGCATGTGCATGGCCTCGGGCGTCTGCGACATGAAGTCGAAGATGCGGCCCGGCTGCTGCTCGAAGGTCACCGGGTCCGGCTTGAGGGCGTGGATGACGTCCGGGAACTTGATGGCGTCGCGGATGAAGAAGACGCCCAGGTTGTTGCCGACCAGGTCCCAGTTGCCGTCCTCGGTGTAGAACTTCACGGCGAAACCACGCGGGTCGCGGGCGGCCTCCGAGGAGTCGCGTCCACCGATCACGGTGGAGAAGCGGACCGCGACATCCGTGCGCTTGCCCCGCTCCTGGAACAGCTCGGCCCGGGTGTGACGGCTGATCGGCTCGTCGCCCCAGGTGCCGTAGGCCTCGAAGTGGCCGTAGGCCGTGACGCCGCGGGCGTGCACGACGCGCTCGGGGACGCGTTCCCGGTCGAAGTGGCTGATCTTCTCGAGGAGCTGATAGTTCTCCAGCGTGGCCGGACCGCGGGCGCCGACGGTGCGCTGGTTCTGGTTGTCGTGGACCGGATGGCCCTGCCGGTTGGTGAGTACGTTGCGGTCGTCGCCCGGTGCGGGGCCGGTGCCGGATACGTCCGTCATGTGCGTGGGCTCCTTCGGCTCGGGGCCGCGGCCTGCCGGGTCGATGCCGCGAGCGGCGCCCGGCCGGTCCTGGCGGGACGGGCCGGGTACCCGGAGGGGCGGGGTCACTCACGTGCCCCGTGCCTCGTCGGGCGGCGATGCCGTCCCCCGGGCCGCGGGACGGCTGGCGGTTACGCTCCGTCACACGCGGGGCCCGCGCCCCCACTCCTGCCGCGGGAAGCGCTGCCGACCGGCCATCTCCCCCGCGTTTCCGATGCGTTGCCCGGGCTTGGGAGGCGGATGGTCAGGGGTGAACCGGGGCCCCGGTGACGCGGGCCGCTCCTCGCAGAAGGACCAGACCTCCGCGAGGAGGGCCGAATGGTCCTCGCCGTACGTGACGACGGCCGCGTAGACGGCGTCGAGAGCCGCCC
>NZ_JBEXSH010001091.1:0-2593 GCF_040613555.1 Streptomyces sp. NPDC006265 | reverse complement strand
GTCCTCTTCCCCGCCGCCGTCCTCGCCCTGCTCGGGGCGCTCGCGGTGACGGCCGCGGGCGGCGTACGACTGCCCCGGCGGCGCACACGGCCCGCCGGCCCGGCCGAACCGCCCGCGGACCGGGTCGTGCCGGCCCGGCTCCGGCAACCGGACCACCCCGACGCCCTCCTGACGCCCGTGTCCGCCTCACAGACAGAAGAACGATGACCGACCCCGCCTCCCTCGCGCCGGCCCGCAAGGCCGCCCGCACGTCCGACGCCGGGACACCCGACGGCACCTGGCGCCTGTGCAGGCAGCTGTCGCCGCTGCTGCGGCTGCTGATCCTCACCCAGCTCGCCTTCAACATCGGCTTCTACGCCGTCCTGCCGTTCCTCGCCGAACATCTCGGCAGCGCGATCGGCATGGCGGGCTGGCTGGTCGGGTTCGCGCTCGGGCTGCGCACCTTCAGCCAGCAGGGGCTGTTCGTGGTCGGCGGCTGGCTCGTCGACCGGTTCGGGGTGCGGCCGGTCGTGCTGGCGGGTTGCGTGCTGCGGATCGCCGGGTTCGTGTGGCTCGGGTACGCGGAGGCGACGGGGGCCGTGATCGGGGCGGTGCTGGTGATCGGGTTCGCCGCCGCGCTGTTCTCTCCGGCCGTGGAGTCCGAGGTGGCCCGTCAGGCGGTGGTCTGGGAGGAGGGCGGCCCCGGCCCGCGCACCCGGGTCCTCGCCCTGTTCAGCGTGGCGGGCCAGGTCGGGGCGTTCGCCGGGCCGCTGCTCGGCGCGCTGCTGCTCGCCGTGGACTTTCGCACCGTGTGCCTCGCGGGTGCCGCGGTCTTCGTCCTCGTCCTGGCCGGGCACCTGTGGCTGATGCCGCAGCACATCCCCGGCCGGGTCCGCGTCCGGGAGCGGGGCGGGGTCCGCGCCCTGCTGCGCAACCGCCGCTTCCTCGCCCTGTGCTGTGCCTACGGCACCTACCTCCTGGCCTACAACCAGCTCTATCTGGCCCTGCCGGACGAGGTGCAGCGCGCGGCGGGCTCCCAGGTGCCGCTGTCCTGGCTCTTCGCCCTGTCCTCGGTGCTGGTGGTGTTCACCCAGCTGCCGGTGACCCGCTGGGCGGGCGACCGGCTCGATCTGCGCCGCTCGATGACCGCGGGACTGCTGCTGATCGCGTCCGGCTTCGCGGTGGTGGCCGCGGCCCGCCCGGCCGGCTGGACCGGCACCGCCGGACTGCTGCCGGCCGCGGGCTTCGTGATCTTGCTCACCGTGGGGCAGATGCTGGTGGTGCCCGCCGCCCGCGCCTGGGTGCCCGACCTCGCCGAGGAGGGCCGGCTCGGGCTCTACACGGGCGCGTTGTCGTCCGTCTCCGGTGTGATCGTCCTGGCCGGCAGCGCGGCCACCGGCTCGCTGCTCGACCTGGGGCTGCCGGCCGCCGTGCCGTGGCTGGTCCTCGCGGCCGTACCGGCCCTGGCGGTGCCCCTGTTGCCCCGCCGTGCGAAGGAGGCGGGCACGGCGTGAGACCGCGCCCGCTCCCGACGGCAACCGGGCCCGGCGGGCGACCCCTTCGCTCCGGTTCGTTCCGGGAATTACGAGACCGCACCCTGCGCGGACACCACTGCGGAGTTCGGTGGTCGCGCCGCGCCAGTATCCTGGGTCGGCTGCGGCACCCCCCACCAATCCCCGTGCGTATGCGGGGAGTTCGGCCTGCGGCAACGACCTTCCCACACGCATGAGACGAGGACGAGTGCTGCTAGCGGGCCGCTACCGGCTGGATGTTGAGATCGGGCGCGGTGGAATGGGAGAGGTCTGGCGCGCGTACGACGAGACGCTCGCCAGAGCGGTGGCCCTCAAGCTGCTGCTCCCCCAGGACACCGATGCCACGGCGACCTCCCGGTTCCGTCTGGAGGCTCAGACCGCCGGGCGTCTCAACCACCCCAACGTGGTCGGCGTCCTGGACTTCGGCGAGTACGACAACCGGCTGTACCTGGTGATGGAACTGATCGAGGGCGACAGTCTCGCCGGGGTGCTGGCCGGCTCCGGCCCGCTCCCCGCCGAGCAGGTGGCCGACCTGGCCGCACAGGCGTCCGCCGGTCTCGCCGCCGCGCACGGGCAGGGCATCGTGCACCGGGACGTCAAGCCCGCCAACCTGTTGCTGGACACGAACGGCACCCTGAAGATCGGCGACTTCGGCATCGCGCGGTTCCTCGACGACCCGGGCGCCGCGCTCACCGCCACCGGCCAGATCGTCGGCACCGGCCTGTACCTCGCGCCCGAGCGTGCCCTGGGCAAGCAGGCGGGGCCCGCCTCCGACATGTACTCCCTGGGCTGCGTGCTCTACCAGCTCCTCAGCGGGCGCCCGCCGTTCCAGGCCGACACCGCCGTGGCCCTCCTCCACCAGCATCTCGACTCCGCCCCCGTGCCGCCCCGCGACCTCGGTGTCACCGGGCTGCCACCGGCGTTCGAGAACTACCTCCTCGGTCTGCTCGCCAAGCAGCCCGAGGACCGGCCCACCTCCCAGCAGGCCGCCGAGTGGTTCGCCGGGGGCGCCTGGCGGGGCCTGCCCGAGCCGCTGCCGGAGGCCTCGCCGCCGCTGCGGCCCAGGACCACGTCCGCGGCGA
>NZ_JBEXSH010001090.1:0-2594 GCF_040613555.1 Streptomyces sp. NPDC006265 | reverse complement strand
AGCGCCGGAGGTACTGGCTCGACGAAGTCACCACCGGCAGCCGTGACATGGCCCCTGCCTCACGCGTCACGCCCGACACCCCGGAGGAGACGGCACCCCGGGTGGTGCCCCTGGCCGAGCGGCTCGCACCGCTGGGCGACGCACAGCGGGAGCAGTACCTCCTGGCCCTCGTCACGGAACTGGTCGCGAAGGTGCTCAAGCACCCCGACACCTCGGCCGTCGTGCCCCACCGCCCCTTCCAGGAACTCGGCTTCGACTCCCTGACCGGCGTCGAACTGCGCAACCGGCTCGGCGCCGAGACCGGTCTCTCCCTGCCCGCCACCGTCGTCTTCGACCATCCGACCCCCGCCGCGCTCGCGGCCTACGTACAGGCACAGGCGGCCGCACCCGGCCCCGAGTCCGGAGCGGTTCGTTCCGCGGCGGAGGAACTGAACCGACTGGAGGCGACCGTGGACGCCATGCCGGCGGACGGCTCGCATCCCGGCACGAACCGCGTCGCGCTGTCCGAGCGGCTGCGGGCGCTGGCCGACCGTCTCGCCGGACCGGCGTACACACCGCCCCCGTCCGCCGCCGGCGCCGATGTCGCGGACCTCGGGGACGCGTCCGCCGACGAGATCTTCGACTTCATCGACACCCAGCTCGGCCGGGCCGCGGACTGACGCCGCCCGCCGCCCCCGCACCACCACCCTTCCGGTACCGAGGAGAGACTGATTCCGCATGTCCGCTGACATGTCCCGCGCGCAGGAGCAGGCCCAGACCAGGGAACAGAAGCTCGTCGACTATCTGAAGTGGGTCACCGCCGACCTGCAGAAGGCGCGCGAGCGCATCGAGACACTCGAGTCGGCCGCCACCGAACCGGTCGCCATCGTCGGCATGGCATGCCGCTTCCCCGGCGGCGTCACGTCACCGGACGACCTGTGGCGCCTCGCCGCCGAAGGCCGGGACGCCATCAGCCCGTTCCCCACGGACCGCGGCTGGGACCTCGACGCGCTGTACAGCACGGACCGCGACGAGCCCGGCACGTCGTACACCCGCGAGGGCGGCTTTCTCGACGGGGCCGCCCTGTTCGACGCCGACTTCTTCGGCATCTCGCCCCGCGAGGCCCGCGCGATGGACCCTCAGCAGCGCGTCCTCCTGGAGACCGCGTGGGAGGCGTTCGAGGACGCCGGGATCGACCCCGTCACGCTGCGCGGCAGCCGTACCGCCGTGTTCGCCGGCGTGATCGAGCAGAGCTACCTCGGACTCGACGGGCCCGCCGAACTCGAGGGCCGCCTCATGACCGGCAAGCTCAGCAGTGTGGCTTCCGGCCGCATCGCCTACACCTTCGGGCTCGAAGGCCCGGCCGTCTCGATCGACACGGCCTGCTCGTCCTCGCTGGTCGCCCTCCACCTCGCGGTGGAGTCGGTCCGCCGCGGGGAGTCCACCCTCGCGCTCGCCGGAGGCGCGACGATCACCGCGACCCCCGGCGGATTCGTCGACTTCTCCCGCCAGGGCGGACTCGCTCCCGACGGGCGGATCAAGTCGTTCGCGGCCGCCGCCGACGGCACCTCCTGGGCGGAGGGCGTCGGTCTGCTGGTCGTCGAGCGGCTGTCGGACGCGGTGCGCAACGGGCACCGGGTGCTGGCGGTGGTGCGGGGCAGCGCGGTGAACCAGGACGGCGCCTCGAACGGTCTGACGGCGCCGAACGGTCCGTCGCAGGAGCGTGTCATCCGTCAGGCCCTCGACAACGCCCGTCTCACTCCGGCCGAGGTGGACGCGGTGGAGGCGCACGGCACGGGCACGCGGCTCGGTGACCCGATCGAGGCACAGGCCCTGCTGGCCACCTACGGCCAGGACCGTGAACGTCCCCTGTGGCTGGGCTCGCTGAAGTCCAACATCGGCCACACCGTCGCCGCGGCCGGCGTCGGCGGCGTCATCAAGATGGTGCAGGCCATGCGGCACGGCCTGCTGCCCCGGACCCTGCATGTCGACCGGCCCACGCCCATGGTCGACTGGGACTCCGGCACGGTCGCTCTGCTCACCGAGGCGCGCGAGTGGACCACCCGGGCCACGGCTCCGCGCCGCGCCGCAGTCTCGGCCTTCGGCGTGAGCGGCACCAACGCCCACGTCATCCTGGAGGAGGCCCCGGAAGCGGAGGACACCGCCCCGGACGACCGGGCCCGGACGCTCCCGGCCATGCCCTGGCTGCTCTCCGCACCGGACGAGGACGCCCTGCGCGCCCAGGCCCGACGGCTCCACGACCACGTCGCCGCCCACCCCGAGCAGTCCGCCACCGACCTCGCCTACTCCCTCGCCACCACACGCACCCTGCACGACCGCCGCGCCGTCCTGACCGGAGCCGACCGCGACGACCTGTCCGACGCCCTCCGGCACCTCGCCGAGACCCCCACGAGCTCCCCGGCACCTGTCCGTCCCGGCGGTCTGGCCGTGGTGTTCTCGGGTCAGGGTGCTCAGCGGGCGGGGATGGGGCGGGAGTTGTATGAGGCGTTTCCGGTGTTTGCGGGGGCGTTGGACGAGGTGTGTGGGGTGCTCGATCCGCTGTTGGGTGGCTCTTTGGGGGAGGTGTTGTTCGGGGTTGAGGGGTCGTTGTTGTC
>NZ_JBEXSH010001089.1:0-2595 GCF_040613555.1 Streptomyces sp. NPDC006265 | reverse complement strand
ATCACGGGCTGTCGCTGTGTAGAGTTTGGGACCTGACACCACACCCCAGCGCCACGCACCTCGCGCCGGGATTCCCTTTCTGATTACGCGCCACAGCCTCGAAGAGGTTGTGCGGACGCCCCTCCCCGTCGGCCCTCGGCTCCGTGCGCAAGACATCGGCAACCCTGTCCCCGGCTTTGCGGAACCTGCCCCACATGCTGACCACCTTCCCCCTGTGCTCCTGCCGTGCCCGGTCATTCATCTCCCGGTCACCAACGTAAAGTTGGAGAACCTGTGACAGAAGGGGGACGGTACGGTGAAGCGCTTCTCACGGCTCGAACAGATCCGCCAAATGGACCCGTACGAGCAGGCTACAGAGATCTACCGGCTCAGCGTGGCGTACGAGTTCCCCTGGGACTTCACACGCGCGCTGGAGCTGGCCCTGTACCGCACGTACGCCGTACCGGGCATCGGCCGGCTGCTCGCGCGCACGGCGGAGCTCACGGACCGGACGCAGAAGCGCTACGACGACACCTCGCTGCTCCTGGACGCCATCGTCGAGCACGGATTCGGCAGTGACCGGGGCCGGACCGCGATCCGCCGCATCAACCAGATGCACCGCAGCTACGACATCAGCGACGACGACATGCGCTACGTGCTCTGCACGTTCGTCGTGATGCCGAAACGGTGGATCGACGCCTACGGCTGGCGCAGGCTGTCACGCCACGAGACCGTCGCCAGTGTCGTCCACTACCGCACGCTGGGCCGGCACATGGGCATCAAGGACATCTCCGAGACCTACGAGGAGTTCGAGACCTGCCTCGACTCCTACGAAGCCGCCCGATTCGCCTGGGACGAGGACGCCCGGCGCGTCTCGGACGCCACACTCGACCTGATGGCCTCCTGGTACCCCGGCCCGCTCGCACCCCTGCTCCGCACCACGACTCTCGCGCTGCTCGACGACTCCCTGCTGCGCGCCTTCCGGTACAGCCCGCCGAGTGCCACCACGCGCGTGTGGGTGCGTCGCGCCGTCCGGCTCCGGGGCCGTGCCGTCCGCCTGCTGCCGCCCCGGCGCGCCCCGCACTTCGCCCGCCAGAACCGGGAGATCAAGAGCTACCCGTACGGCTACCGGATCGCCGACCTCGGCACCCGCCCGGTGCCGGGCCTCGGGGGCTGTCCCGTGCGGCACGCGGCGCCGGACGCGGAGGCCGGGTGACGCGGCGGTCACTCCTCGCGCACGGCGAGTGCGAGGAATCGGGAGTCCTCGTCGACGTACGACGTCAGACGCCACCCGGAACCGGCCAGGAGCGGACGGAGGCTGGGTTCGGCACGCAGGTCTTCCGGGGTGAGCGGGCGACCGTGACGAGCCGCGAGAGCCGCCCTGCCGATCGGGTGGAACAGCGCCAGCACCCCGCCCGGGCGCACCACGCGGGCCAGCTCCCGCAGGTTCTCGGCCGGGTTCCCGAGGTGCGAGATGAGGCCCGCCCCGAACACGGCGTCCAGTGACCGCGAGCGCAGGGGCAACGCGGCGACGTCCGTGAGCAGCAACTGTCCGTCATGGTCCCGCCCGGCCCGTACAGCCGCCCGCAGCATGGCCGGCGTCAGGTCGGCCCCGAGGACCACCCCCGAGGCCCCCACGGCGGCTCGCAGCGGTGGCAGGGCGCGTCCTGTGCCGCACCCCGCGTCGAGCACCCGGTCGCCCGTCCGCAGCCCGAGCTCGGCGACCGCGGCCGCGTAGGCAGGCCCGTCGTCCGGGAACCGGCTGTCCCAGTCGGCGGCGCGGGCTGTGAAGAACTCCTGAACACGCGTCTGCTCGTCGCTCATGTACCGCATGATTCCTCACCGGTACGGATGACGCTCCACCCGCACGTATGACGCTCCACAGGCACGGATGACATCTCAGCGCACACGTTCGAGCATGACCCGATCGTTGCGGTACATCCTTGGGTCGTATTCCAGCACCTTTCGAACTGCGCCCCCTTCGCGAGCCCCTGCCGGGGCTAGCGTCCCGGGGCCATGGGACACCTGGACCACGCAGCCCTGGGGTGGCTGACCCCCGCACTGTCGTACGTGATGGCCTGCATAGGCGCCGCGCTCGGTCTGCGCTGCACCGTCCGCGCGCTCGCCACCACCGGGCGCTCGCGCCGCAACTGGCTCGTCACCGCAGCCTCGGCGATCGGTACCGGCATCTGGACCATGCACTTCGTGGCCATGCTCGGTTTCGGCGTCACCGGCACCGACATCCGCTACGACGTGCCGCTCACTCTCCTGAGCCTGCTCGTCGCCATGGTCGTCGTCTGCGCCGGTGTCTTCGCCGTCGGCTACAGCAAGGACCGCGGCCGGGCCCTCCTCGTCGGCGGGCTCACCACCGGCCTCGGCGTCGCGAGCATGCACTACCTGGGCATGGCGGCCGTCCGGCTGCACGGCGACGTGACCTACGACCCGCTGCTCGTCGGACTCTCCGTCCTCATCGCCGTCGTCGCCGCGACGGCGGCTCTGTGGGCGGCCCTCAACATCAAGTCGCCCGTGGCGGTCACCATCGCCTCCCTGATCATGGGCGCGGCCGTCAGCAGCATGCACTACACCGGGATGTTCGCGGTGGGCGTGCGTGTGGAG
>NZ_JBEXSH010001088.1:0-2599 GCF_040613555.1 Streptomyces sp. NPDC006265 | reverse complement strand
CCCTGGAGCGGGCCGTCGGGGAGTTCCGCGAGGACGAGGTCCTGCGGACGGCCCTCGGCCCGGTCCTGGCCGACGCGGTCATCGCCGTACGGCGGGGCGAGCAGGCGTCCGTCGCCGGGCTGGACGACGACCAGGTGGCGGCGGCGTACCGCTGGAGGTACTGACATGGGCGCGGTCCGCGAGGCGCTCGACTCCCTGCGGCTGGTCGACCACCACTGCCATGGCACCGTCACGGCCGACCTCGGCCGCGACGCCTTCGAGTCCCTCCTCACCGAGGGCGAGGCCTGGCCGGGGATCTCGCCCTTCGACAGCCCGGTGGGCGTGGCCGTGCGCCGCCACTGCGCTCCCCTGCTCGACCTGCCCCGGCACGCCCCCGCCGGGGAATACCTCGCCCGCCGCGCGGAACTCGGCCGGCGCGAGGTGCAACGCCGCTTCCTGCGCACCGCGGGCACGGACGTGTTCTGCGTCGACACCGGCTACGCCCCCGACGCCATCACCACGCCGCGGGAGATCGCCGAGGCCGCGGGCGGGACCTCGTACGAGGTCGTACGGCTGGAGGGCGTCGCGGAGTCGGTGCAGAGCGCGGGGGTCGAACCGGACGCGTACGCGGACGCCTTCCACGCGGCAGCGCTGAAGGCCGTGCGGCGGCCCGGCGTGGTGGCCGTGAAGTCGGTGGCGGCCTACCGCACCGGCTTCGACCTGAACCCGGCCCGCCCCGTGGAGGCGGAGGTCACCGAAGCGGCGCGGCACTGGCTCTCCGGGGGCGGACGCCTCGACGACCCCGTCCTCGTGCGGCACCTGCTGTGGACCGCCGTCGACCTCGGTCTGCCACTCCAGCTGCACACCGGGTTCGGCGACAACGACATCCGGCTGCACCGCGTCGACCCCACCCACCTCACCGACTGGCTGCACCTCACCGCCGGGACGATCCCCGTCCTGCTCCTGCACTGCTGGCCCTACCAGCGGCAGGCGGCCTACCTCGCCGCGGTCTTCGAGCAGGTGTACCTGGACGTCGGACTCACCCTGCACCACGTCGGTCCCGCCCGGGCCGGTGCGGTCCTCGCGGAGGCCCTGGAGATCACACCGTTCCGCAAACTGCTGTACAGCTCCGACGCCTACGGTGTGGCCGAGTTCTACCACCTCGGGGCGCTCGCCTTCCGGCAAGGCCTCGCGGTACTGCTTCAGGAACGCGTGGACGCCGACGAGCTGTCCCTGCCGGACGCGCTGCGGATCGCGCGGTGGACCGGTCGGGACAACGCCCTGCGGGTCTACCGGCTGGAGACCGACGGGCCGTAGGACGATTGAACGGGCGTGTGGCCGGTCACAGTTCTCCTGGAGCGGCTACCCAGGAAGTCCGAACGGCTGAAAGTATGATCAAGCAATGTCTGACATGACCGAAACCACGCCCGGCTGGCTGTCCTCCGACGAGCTGGAGATGACACGCGCCCGCATGCCGATCCTCTACGTCGAGGCCGTCCCGGTCCGCGTCGACGACAGCGGCGAGGTGACCAGCGTCGGCCTGCTGCTGCGCATCGGCCCCGACGGCACGGTCAGCCGGACGCTGGTCTCCGGCCGCGTGCTGCACCACGAGCGCGTCCGCGACGCCCTCCTGCGCCACCTGGAGAAGGACCTCGGCCCGGTCGCGCTGCCCCGCGTCCCGGCATCGCTCCAGCCGTTCACGGTCGCGGAGTACTTCCCGACGCAGGGCATCACGCCCTACCACGACCCGCGCCAGCACGCGGTGTCCCTGGCCTACATCGTGCCGGTGACGGGAGACTGCCGGCCCCGGCAGGACGCGCTCGACCTGGTGTGGTTCAGCCCCCGGGACGCCGTCTCGGAGGCGGTGCAGAGCGAGATGCCGGGCGGGCACGGGGTGCTGCTGAAGCAGGCGCTGGCACATGCGGGCTGCGCGATCTGAGGCCTAAGCTCTTTCACGTGACCGACCTCCGGCCGGGAGGTGCTCGTGATGGACGCGGAGCGGGACCCGTTCGCGGGGCAGCCGCATCTGCCCGAGCTGCATGTGCGCCTGCGCACGGAGCTGGGCCGGATCGACGAGCAGCTGCGCGCCCTGCTGGACGCGATGGACCGGATGCAGGGTCTGCTGGACGCCGTGGTGGCCATCAGCCGTGAGGTGGAGCTGCCCGCGGTACTGCACCGCATCGTGACCACGGCCATGGACCTGGTCGGCGCCCGCTACGGCGCCCTCGGCGTGCTCAACGACACCGGCGAGCACCTGGAGGAGTTCATCACCGCCGGCCTGTCCGCGCGGGAACGCGCCGATCTGGCCGAGACCGGTCTGCCCACCGGCCGGGGCGTCCTCGGCCATCTGATCAGCCACCCCGAGCCCCTGCGGATCGGCGACATCCCGGCCCATGCCTCCTCCGTCGGCTTCCCGCCCGGCCATCCGCACCTGCGGACCCTGCTCGGCGTCGCCATCGCCGTCCGCGGCGAGATCTACGGCGATCTGTACCTCTCCGAGCGGCGCGACGGGCAGCCCTTCGACGTCCATGACGAGAACGTCGGCACCGCCGAGGATGCCGACCAGGACACCGGTCCAGGGGCCCCACTGGAAGCCGGCCCAGGCGCCGAACCAGGTGCC
>NZ_JBEXSH010001087.1:0-2600 GCF_040613555.1 Streptomyces sp. NPDC006265 | reverse complement strand
AAGTCCCGCACGGCGACCTCTGCCGAGAAGTACCGGGTGAAGCGCGCGAGGGCGTCGAGGGCTTGGTCCAGGTACTCGCCGGTGCGCAGGTAGCGGGCCACGAAGTCGGAGTGCGGGGAGTAGGTGTGCCACCCGAAGTCGTTCGTGATTCCGCCGGCTTCGGGAGTCGGCGGCAGCGAGCGCAGCAGGACGTCGAGGGCTTCGGTGCCCGCGACCGGAAGGTGGGAGTGCAGTGCCTGGCTGGTCCGGGTGATCCGGTCCTTCAGCTCCAGGCCGGGCAGGTCGGACATCACGTCCTGTACGAACGCGTCGGCGTCGAAGTCTGGGCACACGCCGTGGACTTGGTGCCCGATCTGGGTGATGCGCTCGAGGTTGAGGGCGGTTTCCTTCAGGGGCACCTTCACGGCCTTCGACGTCATGGGTAAACACTAGGGCTGGCGACCGGCGTAGACGGCGTGTTCTCGCCGCCGGTCATCCCTGGGAGCCATGGGAAGCCGCATGCTGTCGAACGGCAGCGCGATACAGCAGGCGGGGGTGGCGGGAGCTGTCGCACGGGGAGGCGGTGTGGAGGGTGGCGAGGTTGTCCCACACGACGAGGTCGCCCTGACTCCAGCGGTGGCTGTAGAGGTACGGCTCGCTGGTCGTGTGCTCCAGCAGGTCGTCGATCAGGGCGCGGCTGTCCTGATCGGAGAGTCCGGTGACGCAGCGGATCACCATGGAGCCGAGCAGCAGTGAGCGGGCTCCGGTGACCGGATGGGTAGGGACGAGCGGGTGCTCGACCTCCGGGTGGCCGGCGAGGCTCCCGGCCGCGGCTGACGACTGCCCGCCGCTGGCCTGGCTCTGCAACGCGCCGAGCTGCTCGATGGAGTGCACCGCGCGCATCCTCTCGATCCGCCGCTGTGCCGCCGGGGCGAGGGCGGTGTAGGCGCGGGTCGCGTCGGCGAAGCGGGTCTCGCCGCCCTCCTCGGGGGTGATGACCGAGTACAGCAGCGTCGCGGCCGTCAGCTGTGGCTTGAAGCTGTTGTCGGCGTGCCATTCCTCCTCGTCGTCCCCGTCGTAGATGCCGACGTGCTTGCCGTCCTCGACGATGTTGCTGATGACGGTCAGCCCGGGAAAGCCGCCGACGGCGTAGCGGCGGTCGATGTTCGTGTCCACCATTCCGAAGCAGGAGGCGACGGTCAGGAGATCGGCGTGGGTCAGGTGCTGGCGGGGCACGACCAGCAGCCGGTGCTGGTGCAGGGCTCGCGCCAGCTGGGGCGCGAGGTCGTCGGCTTCGGTCGCGAGGTCGCAGTCGACGACGGCGCCGAAGCCGCTGTCGTCGAGCGGGCGCAGCGACAAGGACATCGCGGCTCCTTTCGGAAGGGTGGCGGTCAGAACTGGGCCGACTGCTGGAAGACGCTGATGTCCTTGATGTCGGAGGCGGCCATGCACAGCCGCTCGATGCCGATGCCGAGCCCGACGCTGTGGGCCGGCGCACGCCCGGCGTCGATCGCCTTCCACGCCAGGGCCTGCTCGTCGTCGTACAGGTCCACCGCTCGGGCCCGCTCGACGAACGCGGCCCGGTCGGGTTCGTCCTCGTAGCCGTGCACGACTTCGAGGCCGTCGATCAGGACCTCGAATCGGTTGAGGACGGCGGTCGTGCCCGGCGTGAGTCGGGCGCACGGCTCGTCCCCGCCGACCGGGTACTCGGTCAGGAAGAGTGCGGCCCCGGTGCTCTGGGTCTCCAGTTCGCGCTCTACGAACCGGCCGAGCACCGTCTTGAACGGGACCTCGGTACCCATGTCCAGGTGGGCGGCCATCTGTGCGGGAAGGTCGCCCAGTGGCTCGCGGCGCAGGTCGATGCCGAAGAGGTCACGAATGTGGGCGGCGACAGATACCCGCTCGGGGGTGTAGCGGATGTGCGGGACGACCAGGCGCTCGGCCAGCGCGAACAGGAACTCGAAATTTTCGTCGGCGGCGTAGAGGTCGAGCATCTGGAATTCGGGCGCGTGCAGCTCGTCCGGCTTCTCGGGCCGGAAGCACTGACCGATCTCGAAGACCCGCCGGTGGTGCTCCATGTTCACGCGCAGCGCCGGGCCGATCATCGCCCGCAGGAACCGTCCGCCGTCGAGATCGACCGGAACGCGACGTCCCGGGCCGAGGTCGGCTCGGCGCACCGTCGGGGTGACCACCTCGACGAACGTTTCCGAGCGCAGCGTGTCACGCAGGCTGAACAGCAGGTCGGACTTCATCACAACGGGGTTGAGCACGTGTGCTCCTCAAGGCCTGTGTTTTCGACGGCAGATGAAGGGAAGCCGGTCGCCACGGCGCCCTCGTGCACGGCTCCTCGGCGGGCCCACAAGCTAGCCGCGGCGACGCGCGCAGCAGAAGCCCTCCTGCCGGCGTCGCAGCGTCCTGCGGGCCCGATCCGCCGTTGTTCCAGGACCAGACATCAGCGTTTCCGCAGCTCAGGTGGTGTGGGGGCGCAACGGTCACGCAACGGTCCCGTGCAACCGCCGCAACGCCCACAGCCGTTGCGGCTGCCTCCGGTGCAGCCCTAGCGTGACTGGCCAAGCGCCCAGCGCGACCACGTACCGCAACGCTCATCCACGGATGCAGCG
>NZ_JBEXSH010001086.1:0-2603 GCF_040613555.1 Streptomyces sp. NPDC006265 | reverse complement strand
CCGTGCGGCGGCGGGCGGCCCGGGTTCGCGGACGAACCGGGGCCGCCCTCGCGTTTCGGATGCCGCCCGCGCCTCAGCCGGAGACCAGCCGGGCGGCCTCCTCCGCGCACCCCCAGGCCACGGTGACGCCCGCGCCGCCGTGGCCGTAGTTGTGCACCAGGAGCCGCCCGTCCGGCAGGGCGTCACGCTCCAGCCGGACCGCCGGACGCGTGGGCCGCAGCCCCACCCGGTGCCCCAGTACGCGGGCCCCGGCGATCTCCGGCCTGAGTGCCGCACAGCGGCGGATGATCGCCTCGGCCGTCGCGGGGTCGGGCTCCAGCGACCACGCGTCCTCCTCGGACGTACCGCCGAGGACGAGTCCGCCCGGCTGCGGGAACAGATACGCGTGCTCCCCGGCCGCGTCGGTGGTGACCAGCCAGGTGTCGATCCCGGGGTTCTCCACGACGACCAACTGGCCGCGCACGGGCCGTACGGAGGGGTCCGGGACGAGTTCCCGCGCGGCGAGCCCCGTGCAGTTGACCACGACCGGCGCGTCCACCTCAGCGAAGGCGGACACCCTACGCGTCTCGACCACGCCGCCCGCGGCGACGAACCGCTCCCGCAGCCACGGCAGATGGGCCGGCATGTCGATGAGCGGCAGCCGTGCCCGGACGCCCGTACCTCCGTATTCGCCGGCCGTGGACGCCCGCAGCCCCGGCACCCGGCCCGCCAGCCACCCGTCGGCCTCGTCGAGGCCGGTCTCGCCCAGTACCCCTTCGACCATGCGTACGCCGGCCGGTTCGGCCCGCGCCGCCAGGTCCTCGTACACCTCCAGAGACCGCAGCGCCCACTCGCGCGCCGTCGCGACCGGCTCGATCCGGTACGGCCACCACAGCGCGCCCGCAACGGCTGAGGTGGTCGCCCCGACGGTGTCCCGCGTCCACACCCGCACCGACCGGCCCTGCTCCGCGAGAACCAAGGCCGTCGTCAGCCCGACCACCCCGCCGCCGACCACCACGATCTCGCCACTCGACTCACTCGCCATGCCCGGACCGTAGCGGAATGTGTCACACCGTGCTCACATCACGCACAGTATGGGGATACTCACCGTATGTGTGCCGAATACGCGACCTTCGGCCTGGCTCCCGCGATGCGGGCCGGGGGAGTCCTCAACAACGGCGGTTACCAGGTCCACCGGGACTTCGTGGACTTCATCGTCGACGGACGCCCGCTGCTGTTCCAGCTCTCCGACCTCGACGCGGTCTCCCCGCTCGCGTCCGACGTCCCGCCCGCGATCTTCACCGCGCAGGTGCGCAGCCTGCTCCTGGAGAGCCCGGCCCCGTTACCCGGCGGCCGGTACGTCGTCTACGGCTGCCCCGAGTGCGAGGACCTGGCCTGCGGCGCCGTCACCGCCGTCATCCAGGGCGACGGCGAGGACATCATCTGGCGGGACTTCGCCTGGCAGACCGGCGACCACGCCGACCTGGAGCTCAACGGCTACCACGGCATCGGCCCGTTCCGCTTCCGCGGCGCCGAGTACCGGACGGCACTGAGCGCCCTGCTGAACGGCTCCGCGCCCGACCCACGGCGCCGCGTCCTGCTGATCGGCGCCCGCGTCGCCGTCCTCGCCAAACTCGCCGCGGCCCTGCGCACCATCGGCGTCGGCGCCGACATCGCCCATGACGCCGACGGCGTACCCGCCGACGAACTCCGCGGCTACGGCGCCGTCGCCTTCGGTCACGCGGCCGGCGAGCAGGAACGTGCCGCCGTCCGCCGCGCCTTCGAACGCGCCGGGGTCCCGGTCGCCCACGTCGACGGCCTCGCCCCGATCGTCCCGCTCCTCGTCGCCCAGATCGAACACGCCCTGGACCGCAGCCCGGCCGACCGGCGCCGCCTCACCGGCCTCACCGCGACCGACGCCGGCGCGGACGTCGAGGTCACCTCCATCTGCCGCGTCACCCTCACCGCGTACCGCCTCGACCGGCTCTCCCGCACCCACACCCACGAGATCTTCGACGGAGTCCTCGACGCCGGCCGTCACCGCGTCGTCCTCGACGCGAAGGCCGTCAGGGGCCGGTCGTTCATCGTGGCACGCACGTCCGGAAGCGTCCTGGTGACGGCCGTGAACCACTGAGCGGCCCGGCCGTTAGGATCGGCGCTCTGATGACTGCCACCCTCGTCGCCAAGAACCTCGCCGCCGGCCACGGCGACCGCTCCCTGTTCTCCGGACTCGACCTCGTCGTCGCGCCCGGCGACGTGATCGGCCTGGTCGGCGCCAACGGCGCGGGCAAGTCCACCCTGCTCAGGATGCTCGCCGGACTCACCGCGCCCGAGCAGGGCGATCTGCGCCTGTCCCCGCCGACCGCCACCGTCGGCCACCTCCCGCAGGAGGCGGACCGCCGCCCCGGTGAGACCGTCCGGGCGTTCCTGGCCCGCCGCACCGGCGTCGCCGAGGCCCAGCGGACCATGGACGAGGCCACCCAGGCCCTGGTCGACGGGGCACCCGGAGCCGATGACGCCTACGCCACCAGCCTGGAGCGCTGGCTCGGCCTCGGCGGCGCCGACCTCGACGAACGCGCCGAGGAGGTCGCCGACGGCCTCGGACTCGCCGTCGGCCTGGACCA
>NZ_JBEXSH010001085.1:0-2605 GCF_040613555.1 Streptomyces sp. NPDC006265 | reverse complement strand
ATCGGCCCCGGGACCTAGGCCCACCGACCGGGCAGCCGGCCGCCAGCGGTCCGATCCGCCCTGTCACAGCCCGCCGGTACCGTGAGGACATGAGTCACGGTCCCCGGTCCGGCCTCGCCGCGGTGAGTTCCGCGTTGCTGGCCATGAGCAGGCATCTCGAGGTGCGCGACGTCCTCAAGACGATCGTCGCCTCGGCCCGCGAGCTGCTCGACGCCGAGTACGCCGCGCTCGGCGTCCCGGACGACCACGGCGGCTTCGCCCAGTTCGTGGTCGACGGCGTCAGCGAGGAGCAGTGGAAGGCCATCGGCCCCCTCCCGCGCCAGCACGGCATCCTCGCCGCGATGCTGCACGAGGCCAGGGCCGAGCGCCTCGCGGACGTCCGCAAGGACCCCCGCTTCGAGGGCTGGCCGAAGGCCCACCCCGACCTGATCGACTTCCTGGGCCTGCCGATCCGCGACGGCGACGAGGTCATCGGAGCGCTGTTCCTGGCCAACAAGAACTGTGAGCGGCCCGAAGGCGGCTGCGGCTTCACCGAGGACGACGAGGAATTGCTCGGCATCCTCGCCCAGCATGCCGCGATCGCCCTCACCAACGCCCGCCTCTACGAGCGCAGCCGCGAACTGACCATCGCCGAGGAGCGCTCCCGCCTCGCCCACGAACTGCACGACGCGGTCAGCCAGAAGCTGTTCTCCCTGCGCCTGACCGCCCAGGCCGCAGCCCGCCTGGTGGACCGCGACCCCTCCCGGGCCAAGGGCGAACTCCAGCAGGTGGCCGTCCTGGCCGCCGAGGCCGCCGACGAACTGCGCGCGGCGGTCGTCGAGTTGCGCCCCGCCGCCCTCGACGAGGACGGCCTCGTCGCGACCCTCCGGACGCAGATCCAGGTCCTCGACCGGGCCCACCACGCCCGCGTCACCTTCGCCGGCCACGGCGTGAAGGCCCTGCCCGCCTCCCAGGAGGAAGCCCTCCTGCGGGTCGCCCAGGAGGCCCTGCACAACGCCCTGCGCCACTCCGGCGCCGACCACGTCGACGTGACCCTGGACCGCCGGCACAGCGGAGTCGTCCTCAGAGTCGCGGACGACGGCAGCGGCTTCGACACGAGGGCGGTCCGCCACGCGGGACGGCACCTCGGCCTGGTCTCGATGCGGGACCGGGCGAGCGGCGCCGGCGGCACGCTGACCGTGGAATCGGTGCCCGGCAAGGGCACCGTGATCGAGATGGAGGTCCCCGGTGGCTGACGCGATCAAGGTGTTGCTCGTCGACGACCACCAGGTCGTCCGCCGGGGCCTGCGCACCTTCCTCGAAGTGCAGGACGACATCCAGGTCGTCGGCGAAGCGGCGGACGGGGCCGAAGGAGTCGAGCGTGCCGAGGAGTTGAGGCCCGACGTCATCCTCATGGACGTCAAGATGCCGGGCATGGACGGCGTCGACGCCCTGCGCAGACTCCGAGAACTGGACAACCCCGCGCGCGTGCTGGTGGTCACCAGCTTCACCGAACAGCGGACGGTGGTCCCCGCCCTGCGCGCCGGCGCCGCCGGGTACGTCTACAAGGACGTCGACCCCGACGCCCTCGCCGGAGCCATCCGCTCGGTCCACGCCGGGCACATCCTCCTCCAGCCGGAGGTCGCCGGCGCTCTGCTGGCGCAGGAGGAGTCCAACTCGGGCACGGGAAGAGCCGGTTCCCTCACCGAGCGGGAGCGCGAGGTGCTCGGCCTCATAGCGGACGGCCGCTCCAACCGGGAGATCGCCCGCGCGCTCGTCCTCTCCGAGAAGACCGTCAAGACCCACGTCTCGAACATCCTGATGAAACTCGACCTGGCCGACCGGACGCAGGCCGCTCTGTGGGCCGTTCGCCATGGCGTGACCGGCTGAACCGCTCATCCCACGGCAACCCGGAAGGTTGCGTTCCGGACCGAGATTCATACTGTCGTGGGAACGTCCCCCGGATGGCGCAACCTCGGTGGATCTCGGCCGTTCTCCAGTGCGTGCTGCGGCGTCTGCCGCGGCAATCGCAAGGAGGGCTCAGAAGTGAAGAACCTGAAGAAGGCAGCGGCCGTGACGATGGTGACGGGTGGCCTGCTGGCCGCCGGCGCGGGCATGGCCTCCGC
Organism: Streptomyces sp. NPDC006265; assembly: GCF_040613555.1. Classification (NCBI taxonomy): domain Bacteria; kingdom Bacillati; phylum Actinomycetota; class Actinomycetes; order Kitasatosporales; family Streptomycetaceae; genus Streptomyces; species Streptomyces sp. NPDC006265. The sequence continues at coordinate 500 of NZ_JBEXSH010001085.1, read as the reverse complement.
CACCAGCGCCCACGCCGACGGCCAGGCCGTGGGCTCCCCGGGCGTCGGCTCGGGCAACGTCGTCCAGGCCCCGGTGCACGTTCCGGTCAACGTGTCCGGCAACAGCGTGAACGTCGTGGGCGCCTTGAACCCGGCCTTCGGCAACCTCGCCGTCAACCACTGACACCTCACCTCCGTCTCCGAGCCGGAGGTGACACCGGCCTCCCGGTCCTGCCCGGGAGGCCGTCCGGCATTGCCACGGACATGTGCGCGGCTCAGCTACGGGCACGCGCAGCCGCCCGCCCCCACTGCGGGCATGCGTGCCGCCCAGGGGGTGCTTCGAAAGTCCCGCACAGCACCCACGGCGCCCGGCACGTACTCTCGCCGCACCAACCGAAATCCCAAGTACGTCCGGTACAAGAGCCTTCGTCCGGCACCACGATCTCCGCCTCGGTGAGCCCCTCCCCGAGGTCGGGCAGCTTGAACTCCAGTACCTGTGCCATCAGCTCTCGGCCTCCCAC
>NZ_JBEXSH010001084.1:0-2607 GCF_040613555.1 Streptomyces sp. NPDC006265 | reverse complement strand
GCCGGCTCCAGTACTTGTGCTCGCACTTGACGACCGACTCCAGACTGGTGCTGCGGGTGCCGTAGCGTTCGCTCAGCATCGGGACGAGGGTGCTGACCGGGAAGTCCCAGTAGCCGACGATCGCGTCGATGCCGCCGTCGAACGCGTCGAGCACGCCCTGGGCCTTGTCGAGCAGCGCGGGCAGGTCCACTTCGCCGACCTGGAGCTCCTCGATCGTCAGCAGCTGGTGAAAACGCAGCTGGTCGGCTCCCGGGACCTGCTGAAGCGTGGGCAGGTTGGCCTCGTCGAGCCCGATCACGAAGACGTTCTTCACCGTCTCGTCAGACACGGCTCTCCTTCCGACGACGTACGGCCCGAAGGCCGACTTGCAAGATCGTCGGAGTACCCCTGGTGCGTGCCGGCATGCCGCTCCGGACACCGCGCCCGTACCGGACGCCGGGGAACATGCCGTCGTGACCCGGACACCGTCGGCACGCGGGTGCTCGGCTCACACTCCGGTCGGCAGGGGCTGTTCCGCCCAGATGGTCTTGCCCGTCGCCGTCTGGCGGCTGCCCCACCGTTCGGCGAGCTGGGCGACGAGCAGCAGTCCCCGCCCGCCCTCGTCGAAGACCCGGGCCCGGCGCAGATGCGGGGCGGCGCTGCTGCCGTCGGACACCTCGCAGATGAGGGTCGAGTCGCGGATCAGCCGCAGCTCGATGGGGGCGCCGCCGTACCGCAGCGCGTTGGTGACCAGTTCGCTGACGATCAGTTCGGTGGCGAACTCCGCCTCCGTCAGCCCCCATTCGGCCAGCTGCTCGCCCGCCATCTTGCGGGCCCGGGCCACGGCCGCGGGGTCCGGGGGCAGCTGCCAGGTGCGGACCTTGCCGGCGTCGAGCACGGCCGTCCGCGCCAGCATCAGTACGACGTCGTCATCGGCGGGCCCGCCGGTCAGCAGCGTGCGCAGCACCCGCTCGCAGGTCTCCTCGAGCGCCACCGAGGGGCCGCTCAGTGCCTGGCGCAGCAGGGCGATTCCGACCTCGATGTCGTGGCCGGGTGCCTCGATCAGACCGTCGGTGTAGAGGGCGAGCAGGCTGTTCTCCTCCAGTTGCACCTCCGCGGCCTCGAACGGCAGGCCGCCCAGGCCCAGCGGCGGCCCGGCCGGCAGGTCCACGAACCGGACGCCGCCGTCGGGCGTGACCAGCGCGGGCGGCGGATGCCCGGCGCGGGCCATGGTGCAGCGCCGGGACACCGGGTCGTACACGGCGTACAGGCACGTGGCGCCGACCTGCCCCGACGCCTCCTCCGCCCCGCGCACCTCCGGGCCCTCCTCCCGGTCGAGCCGGATGACGAGGTCGTCCAGCTGGGTGAGCAGCTCGTCGGGGGCGAGATCGACATCGGCGAGCGTGCGCACGGCAGTCCGCAGGCGGCCCATCGTGGCCGACGCATGGATGCCGTGGCCCACCACGTCGCCCACGACCAGGGCGACGCGGGCGCCGGACAGCGGGATGACGTCGAACCAGTCGCCGCCGATGTCCGCACCGGCCCCGGTGGGCAGATAGCGGTAGGCGACGTCCATCGCCGCCCGCTTCGGAAGCCGCTCGGGCAGCAGGCTGCGCTGGAGCGCCAGGGCGGTGCGGCGTTCCCGGGTGAAGCGGCGGGCGTTGTCCACGCTCACCGCGGCCCTGGCGACGATGTCCTCCGCGAGCAGCAGATCGTCCTCGCTGAACGAGTCCGGGGTCCGGTGGCGCAGGAAGTGCACCAGGCCCAGGGTCAGGCCTCGGGCGCGCAGCGGCACCATCATCACCGAGTGGATCATGTACCTGGTCACGGTCTGGGCGCGGGCGGGGGAGGACCTGAGCCACTCCATCAGCTCCGGATCCCCCGGCCGGTGCCGGGCGCCCCGCTCGGCGGCCAGGACCCGCAGCGGCAACGTCCCCACCGGGTAGCCGATCGTGTCGCCCGTGGCCACCACCGACTCAGGGCAGCCCTCCAGCACCGACCGCTGCGCGGTGCGCCGCACCGTGACCGGCGTGCCCGTCGGCAGCGGTCCCGGCTCGTCGCCCCGGGCGACGGACTCCAGCAGATCCACGGTGACGAAGTCCGCGAATCCCCCGGCGACGGCCACTTCCGCCATCTCCTCGGCCGTCCGGGCGACATCCAGGGTGCTCCCGATGCGCAGACTGGCCTCGTTGAGCACCGCCAGCCGACGCCGGGCCCAGTGCTGCTCCGTCGTGTCGAACACGGTCGCCGACATGCCCCGGACCACGCCGGCCTCGTCCTTCAGCGGCGACATGAACATGGACCAGGCGTGCGGCCGGATCTCGCCCGGGGCCATGCCGTGCTCCTCGTGGAAGATCATCTCGCCGGTGCGCAGGACCTCCCGCTGGAGGCGGTCGTAGGTGTCGAAGGGCGGGTTCGGCTCCATCTCCCACAAGGTCAGGCCCTTCATCTCCTCCTCGGACCTGCCCATCAGCTCGGTCATGATCTCGTTGGCGCCCACCAGCCGGGCGTCCCGGTCGTAGACCGCCACCGGTACGGGGAGCTGGGCGAGGGCGAGGTCCCACAGGGGCGGGGCCCCGTGCTCGTCCCGCGCGCCCGGGTACACCGGCACGGTGCCGGTCACGAGCC
>NZ_JBEXSH010001083.1:0-2610 GCF_040613555.1 Streptomyces sp. NPDC006265 | reverse complement strand
CGTGGCTGTTTCGCCGCAAGAGCGGATACGACACGGCATACGTGGGGAGTTCCAACCTGTCCAAGGCAGCGCTTCTCGATGGCCTGGAGTGGAACCGCCCTCGCCGTACCGGTGATCCTCCTGGCGATGGTCCCGGCGCTCCAGTTCGACAACTGGCAGTGGCTCTCGCTCACCCTCGCCGCCCCGGTCGTCGTCTGGGGCGGGCTGCCCTTCCACCGGGCCGCCTGGACGAACGCCCGGCACGGCGCCGCCACCATGGACACTCTGGTCTCCCTCGGCACTCTGGCCGCGTTCGGCTGGTCCCTGTGGGCGCTGTTCCTCGGTGACGCGGGCATGCCGGGCATGCGGCACCCGTTCGAGTTCACGGTCTCGCGCGGCGACGGCGCCTCCTCGATCTACCTGGAGGTCGCCTCCGGCGTCACCGCCTTCATCCTGCTGGGCCGCTATCTGGAGGCCCGCTCCAAGCGCCGTGCCGGAGCGGCGCTCAGGGCGCTGATGGAACTGGGCGCCAAGGACGTGGCCGTACTGCGGGACGGGCGCGAGGTGCGGATCCCGGCGCAGCGGCTGACCGTCGGCGACCGGTTCGTCGTACGGCCCGGCGAGAAGATCGCCACCGACGGCACGGTGGTCGAGGGAGCCTCGGCCGTGGACGCCTCGATGCTGACCGGCGAGTCGGTGCCGGTGGACGTGGCGGCCGGGGACGCGGTCACCGGCGCGACGGTCAACGCCGGTGGCCGGCTGGTCGTCGAGGCCACCCGGGTCGGTGCCGACACCCGGCTCGCGCGGATGGCGAAGCTGGTGGAGGACGCACAGAAGGGCAAGGCCGAGGTGCAGCGGCTCGCCGACCGGATCTCCGGGATCTTCGTGCCGGTGGTGCTGCTGATCGCCGTCGCCACAGCAACGGCATGGCTCGGGCTGACGGGCGACGGCGTCGCCGCGTTCACCGCCGCCGTCGCTGTCCTGATCATCGCCTGCCCGTGCGCGCTGGGCCTCGCCACGCCGACCGCGCTGATGGTCGGCACGGGCCGCGGCGCCCAGCTCGGCATCCTCATCAAGGGCCCGGAGGTCCTGGAGTCCACGCGCCGCGTCGACACCGTCGTCCTGGACAAGACCGGCACGGTCACCACCGGCCGGATGACCCTGCAGGGGGTCCACGCCGCCGAGGGCACCGACGAGAAGGAGGTGCTGCGGCTCGCCGGTGCGGTCGAGCACGCCTCCGAGCATCCCGTCGCCCGTGCGATCGCGCTGGGTGCCGAGGAGAGGGCCGGGCGGCTTCCGGAGGTCGAAGGGTTCGAGAACGTCCCCGGGCGGGGCGTACGCGGCCGCGTGGAGGGCCGGGACGTCGCCGTGGGGCGCCTCTTCGACGACGTGCCGGCGGAGCTGTCCCGCGCCCGGGACGAGGCCGAGCGGGCCGGACGTACGGCCGTCCTGGCCGGCTGGGACGGGACGGCGCAGGCCGTGCTGGCCGTGGCGGACGCGGTCAAGGAGACCAGCGCCGAGGCCGTGCGCGAGCTGCGCGCCCTGGGGCTCACGCCGGTGCTGCTGACCGGGGACAACCGCGCGGTGGCCGAGACGGTGGCCGCGGCCGTGGGGATCGAGACGGTGGTGGCCGAGGTCCTGCCCGAGGACAAGGTCGACGCGGTACGGCGACTGCAGGCCGAGGGGCGGGTCGTGGCGATGGTGGGCGACGGCGTCAACGACGCGGCCGCGCTCGCCGTCGCCGATCTGGGCCTGGCCATGGGCACCGGCACGGACGCGGCGATCGAGGCGGGCGATCTGACCCTGGTCCGCGGCGATCTGCGGGTGGCCGCGGACGCGATCCGGCTCTCCCGCCGGACCCTGGGCACGATCAAGGGCAATCTCGGGTGGGCCTTCGGCTACAACGTGGCGGCGCTGCCGCTGGCCGCCGCGGGCCTGCTGAACCCGATGATCGCGGGGGCGGCGATGGCGTTCTCGTCGGTCTTCGTCGTCACCAACAGTCTGCGACTGCGGACATTCCGCTGAAGTGCCCCGAATTCCCCACAAGTTCACGGCGAACGCGATTTGAGCCCCTCTGGAGTCCCGAGCCCGGCTCACATAAGCTCTTCACAAGGCTCGCGCATCATCCTTACGCTTGGGTCCCGGTCGGCGTATCCGGGCTCTTGCGCATCTAACGGACATGCGCAAGAGACGCAGATCACAGTGATGTGAACGTAACCATCGAAGGGGTTCGAAGGTCTAAGTTGACGATGTCAGGGAGCGTCTTGGGGGGCGCCATCTGGCATCCGGAGATGTCTTGGGGGACTTCTCCGGAGATGCGTTGCCGGGGCACGTACGCCGGGAAGCTTTGAGCGGCCCTCCCGGGCGTGCGCTGTCCCGGCAGAGCGCACACCACAGCAGTACGGCGAGTTTGCCCGTTCTGCTCAACAGCGATTCAGGCGCTGTCCTCACAGACGCCCGGCCGGATCCCGTGGGGGGAATCCGTACCGGGACTGGGAAGGCGCCCTGGACGTCGGCCCGTGGGGGGACCGACGCCGGGGCGCCTTCTTCATTGCGTACGAAATCACGTGAGGGATCATGCGAGACCCGTCGGTGATCCACATAACACGTCAGGGATCACGCGAGAGCCCC
>NZ_JBEXSH010001082.1:0-2615 GCF_040613555.1 Streptomyces sp. NPDC006265 | reverse complement strand
AGGCCGACGGCCTGTCCGCCTCGGAGTGTGCCGGGGTCACGGGGCTGTCCCGGGTCAGCGCCCGCCGCTATCTGGAGTTTTTCGTCTCCACCACTCAGGCCCAGGTCTCCCTCCGCTACGGCACGACCGGCCGTCCCGAGCGCCGCTACCACTGGCTGGCCGGACCGTCCCGTCCTGCGGACATCGAGCACGGCTGACGCCCAGCCGCTCACCAGGTGTGCCGGGCCGGGCCTGCCTGCCGGACAGCAGGCCGCACGACTGCCGTGGCTGCGGTGTCCCGGGCCGCAGCGGCCCGGCGATCGTCACGCCGGCCAGGCAGCCGACGCCATCGCGGCATACGTCACGGTGCCCGCGCCGGAAACGCCCTCGCCGGAGGAGTGCACCGCCCGCAGCACGCACCCCAGGTCCAGCACGGTCCAGGCCGGCAGCCGCAGCGGCAGGAAGATCAGGCAGGGGACGAGGACCCGGGCCCGGGCCCTCGGACACCGCACCGGACAGGCGCCGAGCACTCCGGCGATCGCTCCGAGGCGCCGAACAGAGGTACGCCCGAGCCGGCGTCGAAGACGAGGTGGCACGGCGCGGCCGTCTGCGTCGGCGGCCCCGGCGCAGGCGTCCGCGGCGCCCCACGCCGCACATGTGCCCGGGGTGGAGCAAGTGAATCGGCCCTGCCGCTGAACGCGGCCGCACGGGCCTGCGTATGTGTCGGCAACCGCCCGCGGCGCGGGGAAGGCGGGTCGCGGGGCCGACGTGAGGAACAGGCGATGAACGACCGAGTCACTCCCGCGATGCACGCACTGCCCGATGGCGAGGCGGAGCTGACGCTGGTGGTGCGGCTGCCCTGGGAGGACGTGGCCCGCCTCGGCCAGGAGGCCGGGCGGCTGGCCACCCAGTTGCGGCGGCCCGTGACGTTGGAGGAGGCGGTGAACCACCGGTTGCGGTCGACTCGGGTGGCCTCGCACGCGAAGCCCGCGGGGGAGCAGCCGCCGGCGGTGACGGCCGCGCCGGCGTCGGTGTCCTCGCTGCCGTCGCGGCCGCCGGCGGAGCAGGCGCGGCAGGCGATCGACCGGATCAACGGAACCGCTGGGACGGCGTAGGGCTTCGCCGTGGGGGTGCGGGGTCGTCGCCGAGTGCGCGAAGTCTGTGGCTTGTCGCGCTCGCGCGGCGGAGCCGCACATTGGTACAGCCCCGCGCCCCTGAAGGCACGGCCCCGCCCCATCTCACACGGAACCGCGCACCTTCGCCGCCGCCTTGCGGGCCGCCACCAGGACTGGGTCCCAGACCGGGGAGAAGGGTGGGGCGTAGCCCAGGTCCAGGCTGGTCATCTGGTCCACCGTCATGCCGGCCGTCAGGGCGACCGCCGCGATGTCGACGCGCTTGCCCGCGCCCTCCCGGCCGACGATCTGGACGCCGAGGAGGCGGCCCGTGCGGTGCTCGGCGAGCATCTTGACCGTCATCGCGGAGGCGTTCGGGTAGTAGCCCGCGCGGCTGGTCGACTCGATGGTGACCGCCTGGAAGCGGAGGCCGACGCGGTGGGCGTCCTTCTCCCGCAGGCCCGTGCGGGCGATCTCCAGGTCGCAGACCTTGCTGACCGCTGTGCCGACCACGCCCGGGAAGGTCGCGTAGCCGCCGCCGACGTTGGTGCCGATGATCTGGCCGTGCTTGTTGGCGTGGGTGCCGAGCGGGATGTGCCGCTGCTGGCCGGAGACCAGGTCGAGGACCTCGACGCAGTCGCCGCCGGACCAGATGCCCTCGTGGCCGCGCACCCGCATCGAGCGGTCCGTGAGGAGACCGCCGTGCGGGCCGAGGGGGAGACCGGCGGCCTTCGCGAGGGCCGTCTCGGGGCGGACGCCGATGCCGAGCACGACGATGTCCGCCGGGAACTCGCGGTCCTGCGTGACCACCGCCCGCGCCGCCCCGTCGTCGCCGGTCAGGATCTTCGTGACCTCGGCGTCGTTCACCATCGTGATGCCCAGGCCCTCCATGGCCTTGTGCACCAGGCGGCCCATGTCGGGGTCGAGGGTCGACATGGGCTCGCTGCCCCGGTTGACGACCGTCACCTCGTAGCCGCGCTTGATGAGCGCCTCGGCCATCTCCACGCCGATGTAACCGGCCCCGACGACCACCGCGCGGCGGCCCCGTGTGCCCTCCAGCGTGTCGAGGAGCGACTGCCCGTCGTCCAGCGTCTGCACGCCGTGCACCCCGGGGGCGTCGACCCCGGGCATGTCCGGCCGGATCGGCCGGGCGCCGGTCGCGATCACAAGCTTGTCGTACGAGGTCCAGGACTCCTCGCCGGACTCCACGTCACGCGCGCGTACCCGCTGCCCGCCGGGGTCGAGCTCCGTGACCTCGGTGCGCAACCGCAGGTCGATGTCCCGGGCACGGTGTTCCTCGGGCGTGCGGGCGATGAGCAAGTCCCGGTCGGTGACGTCGCCGCCGACCCAGTAGGGGATGCCGCATGCCGAGTACGACGTGAAGTGGCCCCGTTCGAACGCCACGATCTCCAGTTCGCCGGGGCCCTTCAGACGGCGGGCCTGCGACGCCGCGGACAACGCCGCGGCGGCGCCGCCGCTGGCCTCCACTCTCGCCCCGGTACGGCTCCTTTTATTTGGGACAAC
>NZ_JBEXSH010001081.1:0-2620 GCF_040613555.1 Streptomyces sp. NPDC006265 | reverse complement strand
GGCCAGTCGAGTAAGTACGATTAAGACGACGGACGATCCGGTGGAAGTGGGTGTGCACGGTGGCCACGTCACTGGTGATCCCGGCCCCCGTCGCCGGCCGTGCGACGTCGGTGAGGAGCACGGCGCGCACGGAATGGCGCTCGGCGCGCTGCCGGGCCGACACCTCGTCGGCTGCGTGGGCCGTCACCAGGGCGGCAACGGTACCGCCCACGGCGATGACCGCCCGTACCGCAGCACGATCCAGGCTTCGATGACGTCGTCGCGCCGCCGCAGCGGGTTGTTCCGCCACCGCCAGAGCCTGCTCTTCTTCGTACGCCTGCTGCCGTCCGTCGGCCGGTCGTTCTTTCTCGTCGTGACGCTCATGAAGGCGACAGCCGACAGTGCCCCCTGGTATGGGTCGACCAGGCAGCACATGAGGGTCGTTCGGGCCAACTGACCGCCGATGCAGGGCCGTCATCCCATGCCCGTGCAGGACCGGCGACGGGGAGTCGCGGCGGTGTGCCCGGATGCCGCGCACACCGTGAGATGTGCCCCGTCCGGGCCCGGCGGCGGGACCATCGGCCCCTCGCAGGGCTGCGGCCGGGTGCCCACGCTCGGAGGACAGCACCGCTTGTCCTACGCCGACGCGTGAGGAGGACGTCATGCCGAGCACAACCCTGGACACCGTGATTCCGGAGACCTGCGTGTCGGCCGCGGTCGCCGCGCCCTCGATCCACAACACCCAGCCATGGTCCTTCCGCCTGGATGCCGAGTCCGCCACGTTCCACGTGCGCGCCGTCCCTGAACGCGGCCTGCGACACACGGACCCGGCAGGCCGCGCCCTGCATCTTTCGGTGGGGGCATGCCTTTTGAATCTCCGGGTCGCGATCGCGCACTGCGGATGGTCGCCGGTCGGCCGTCTGTTGCCCGCCCCGGAAGACCCCGGCCTCCTCGCGGTCATCCGCCTGGCAGGGTCCATGGCCCGTCGGCGCCCGACGGGGCATCGGCCCGACCTGTACGAGGCGATCTGGCGCCGACACAGCAGCCGCCTCCCCTTCACGGGACGCCCGCTGCCACCGCATCTGAGCAACGAACTCGGTGAAGCGGCCCACGCGGAGGGCGCGCGGCTCTGGTTCCCCGACCCCGTGGAGACGGCGCGGCTGCTTCGCCTGACCGCAGAGGCCGAGCGCCGCAACCGCATCGACACCGACCGCGCTGCGGAGAGCAACCGCTGGGTGCACCAAGACCTGCGGCCGGCTCCCGATGTCGGCCTGCCGCGGGCGGTACTCGGCCCCCAGGACACCCGTGAAAACCTTCCCCTGCGGGACTTCATCGCCCAACGGCACACCGAACGGCTGGTCGCCCGACCGTTCGAGGCGGCACCCGTGGTCGCTGTGCTGATCACCGAGCACGACCGCCGCGCCGACTGGCTGCGCGCCGGACAGGCGCTCCAGCACGTGTGGCTCCTCGCCACCGCCCATGGGCTGCGCGCCTCCCTGCTGCATCAAGGACTGGAGTGGCCTGACCTGCGCGGCTTCCTGAGCCCGACGCCTGGTCGGACCGGTCATGTGCAGATGCTCATCCGCCTGGGACACGGCCCCGAAGGCGCTGCGAGCCCGCGGCGCGCCCCGAGCGCGGCGTTGGATTGAGCGCCGCCGAGTCGTTCGCCATTGACCTGGTCATCGACCCGCGGCGACGGCCCGTGGCGTACGGGTCAGGGGTGTGCCCAGGTCGGGGTGGAGCTCGAAGACACCTGCCAGGCTGACAGCGTCAAGGATCCGCCGGAAACGCCTGCTGCCGGTGACCGGCCGCAGCCGGCTGTGCCGGGTCTCGGTGCGGTTCCCTGCCCGGCACAGGCCCCCAGACCGGCACAGTCGATGAAGACCATGGAACGCAGGTCCAGGACCAGATCGGGGCACCTGACCGGCGGTGAGGGCCTCAAGCCGGGCCGATAGGGACGGCGCGGTGAGGATGTCGATGTCCCCGCGCAGCTCCACGACGGTGATGTCACCGACGTGTTCCGCGTGATGAGACGTGGACCTGGGGTCGTAGCCGGACATGGCCTGAGGAAACAGGGCAAGGTGAGGCGCGGGTAGGGCCGGTCGGCCCTACCCGCTAGTTCTGCCGGACCCGACCGGCCGGGCGAAACGGCCGACCGGACCGAGCCTCACCTGAAGACCCGGACAGGCAGGTACTCGCGACCCGACGATCGAGGTGTTGCACGGGCCGTTCTCCGGATCGCCCGGGACCCATGGCCCCTGATCTCCGCCCCCCATCTCGCTCAGGATGGAAGGCGCTGCACCGGTGTATCAGGCGAAGGACGGTCTGGCTGATGTACCCCAACGACGGTTTTCGAGAACTCGAGCGGCAGGAGTGCCTGCGGCTGATGGCCAAAGTGCCTGTGGGCCGCATCGTCTACACGCGCCGGGCCTTGCCCGCCGTGCTGCCGGTCAACTTCAGCCTGGACGGCGACGGGGCGGTCCTGCTGCGCACCTCCGCGGCTTCGGAACTGGTCCGCGCGATCGACGGCGCGGTCGTGGCCTTCGAGGCCGACGATGTCGACGCGGCCCGCCACTCCGGCTGGAGCGTTGTCGTCACGGGCTCGGCCACGGCGGTGACCGACCCCGCCGAGCACCAACGC
>NZ_JBEXSH010001080.1:0-2622 GCF_040613555.1 Streptomyces sp. NPDC006265 | reverse complement strand
CGGTGCGGACACGACCTAGAACCGGGGCACGTTGCGCAGGTTGGAGCGGGCCATCTGGACCATCCGGCCGACCCCGCCGTCCAGCACCATCTTGGAGGCGGACAGGGCGAACCCGGTCACCATCTCGGCCTTGATCTTCGGCGGGATGGACAGCGCGTTGGGGTCGGTGACGACGTCGACGAGGGCCGGCCCCTTGTGCTTGAAGGCGTCCTTCAGGGCCCCGGGGAGGTCCTTGGGCTTCTCGACGCGCACTCCGTGCGCACCGCAGGCGCGGGCGACGGCGGCGAAGTCGGGGTTCTTGTTCGCGGTGCCGTACGACGGGAGGCCCGCGACCAGCATCTCCAACTCGACCATGCCGAGGGAGGAGTTGTTGAACAGCACGACCTTCACGGGCAGGTCGTACTGGACCAGCGTCAGGAAGTCGCCCATCAGCATGGAGAAGCCGCCGTCGCCGGACATCGACACGACCTGCCGCTTGCGGTCGGTGAACTGGGCGCCGATCGCCATGGGCAGCGCGTTCGCCATCGAGCCGTGGGAGAAGGAGCCGATGACACGGCGGCGGCCGTTGGGTGAGATGTAGCGGGCGGCCCAGACGTTGCACATGCCGGTGTCGACGGTGAACACGGCGTCGTCGCATGCCACTTCGTCGAGCACGGACGCCACGTACTCCGGGTGGATCGGCGTGTGCTTCTCGACCTTGCGGGTGTACGCCTTCACGACCCCTTCCAGCGCGTCGGCGTGCTTCTTCAGCATCCGGTCGAGGAAGCGGCGGTTCTTCTTCTCCGTCACCCGCGGGATCAGACAGCGCAGCGTCTCGCGTACGTCGCCCCACACCGCGAGGTCCAGCTTCGAGCGGCGGCCGAGGTGTTCGGGCCGGACGTCGACCTGGGCGATCTGCACGTCGTCGGGGAGGAACGCGTTGTAGGGGAAGTCGGTGCCGAGCAGGATCAGCAGGTCGCACTCGTGGGTGGCCTCGTAGGCGGCGCCGTAGCCGAGCAGACCGCTCATGCCGACGTCGAAGGGGTTGTCGTACTGGATCCACTCCTTGCCGCGCAGGGCGTGCCCGACCGGGGACTTGATCTTCCCGGCGAACTCCATGACCTCGGCGTGCGCGCCGGCCGTGCCGCTGCCGCAGAAGAGGGTGACCTTGCCGGCGCCGTCGATCATCTCGACGAGCCGGTCGATCTCGGCGTCCCCCGGGCGGACCGTCGGGCGGGAGGTGACGAGGGCGGTCTCGGCGGCTTTCTCCGGGGCGGGCCGGTCGGCGATGTCACCGGGCAGGGTGACGACGCTGACACCGCTGCGTCCGACGGCGTTCTGGATGGCGGTCTGCAGCAGTCGCGGCATCTGCTCCGGGCTGGAGATCATCTCGCTGTAGTGGCTGCACTCGGTGAACAGCCGGTCGGGGTGGGTCTCCTGGAAGTAGCCGAGACCGATCTCGCTGGAGGGGATGTGCGAGGCGAGGGCGAGGACCGGGGCCATGGAGCGGTGGGCGTCGTAGAGGCCGTTGATGAGGTGGAGGTTGCCCGGACCGCAGGATCCGGCGCAGGCGGCGAGTCCGCCGGTGATCTGCGCCTCGGCACTGGCGGCGAAGGCGGCGGTCTCCTCGTGCCGGACGTGGATCCAGTCGATGGCGGAGTTGCGGCGGACGGCGTCGACGACCGGGTTGAGGCTGTCGCCGACGACGCCGTAGAGACGCTTGACCCCGGCGCGGGTCAGGATGTCGACGAACTGTTCCGCGACGTTCTGTCTGGCCATGGTTCTCGTCTGCCCCTTCGGTCTCCTGGGATCCCTCCGGGTTCCATCAAGTCACACCGGTCGCGCTCACGCCTCCCACACCGCGGCGGCCGTACGGTCGTCCGCATAACCCTTGACCCGCACTTGGGAGTCGGCGAGGAACGCGGCGAGACCGGGCGGTTCGGGGCGGGACCACCGCTCGGCGAGGTACTCGCCCAGTTCGGGCTCACCGCGCAGGGGCTCGGCGAGGCCGCCGCTGCACATCAGGAGCGTGTCACCCGGGCGGGCGACGGAGGTCCGGAAGCGGAAGGGCTCCTGGGGCGGCTCCGGTGCCGGTTCGTGCGGGCTGGGCGGGGTCGGGATGCCCAGGTCCATGGTGAGCCGGTCGCCCTCGGGGGTCTCGGAGGGCGGCGAGCCGTAGGCCAGAGCGGGTTCGCCCTTGATGTCGGCGACCTGTGGCTCGATGTCCTGCCACTCCCCCTCGCGCAACCGGAACAGTCCGCCCGGTCCGACGCCGAAGAACACCCGCGTGCGGCTCCCGGGGTCGGCGGACAGCAACAGACAGCGCAGGCTGGCCGCGTACTCCCCGGGGTCGACACCCTGCTCGTGGGCGCTGGCCCGGAGCTTGCCGAGGCTGCGGTCGGCGAGCCGGTGCAGCCCGGACTTCAGGTCGCCGCGCCGGCCGTCCCTTATGTCCTCGACCAGACGTGCGTGGCTGCGTCCGACGGCCCGCCCGATCCAGTGACAGGCCTCGGCGGCCGCCCGGTGCGCACCCGGCGCGGCCCGGGCCCCGGTCGCCATCGCCACCAGCAGCAGCGCGTGCTCACCCGTCCCGAACCGGGCGGTGAGCAGCGAGTCCCTGCGGGGCTCGCCCCGATACCGCGC
>NZ_JBEXSH010001079.1:0-2633 GCF_040613555.1 Streptomyces sp. NPDC006265 | reverse complement strand
CGCGGTCGGAGTCGTGCTCAGCCACCTGCGGTCGTCCCTTCCTTGCCGAGCCCGGGCTCCTTGCCGAGGCCGGACGCGATGCGGCCGATGAACGCGAGGCTCTCCTCGTGGATCCGGTCCGCGTCATGGTCCAACGTGGCGACGTGGTAGCTCTGTTCCAGGATGACCTCTTTCACGTCCGTCGACGAGATACGGCTGAGGATCCGGGCGGAGTCGAGGGGCGGCACCACGTGGTCCTGCGGGCTGCGCAGCAGCAGCACCGGCTGGGTGACCTGCGGTAGCTCGCGGTCGGTGGCCTGGAAGAACTGGCGCAGCGAATGCGCCGCGTGCAGGGGGACCCGGTCGTAGCCGAGCTCCCTGCTGTCCGGTTTGGCGATGTCACTGGCGATGCCCTTCGTCGCGGGGACGAGGTGGCGCACCACGGGCAGGGCGTGCGCGGCCAGGCCGTGCACCTTGTTCGCGGGGTTGACGACCATGACACCGCGGACGGCGTCGCCGTGCTTGGCGGCCAGCCGCAGGGCCAGCGCGCCGCCCATGGACAGGCCGGCGACGAAGACCGTCTCGCGGCGCTCGCACAGCAGGCGCAGCTCACGGTCCACCTCCGCGTACCAGTCCTGCCAGCCCGTGATCCGCAGGTCCTCCCAGCGCGTGCCGTGCCCGGGCAGCAGCGGCAGGGAGACGGTCATGCCGTGCTCGGCGAGGTGCTCCGCCCAGGGGCGCAGCGACTGCGGTGATCCGGTGAAGCCGTGGCAGAGGAGGACGGCGACCTCTCCGCCCTCGTGGTGAAACGGCTCGGCTCCGGCAAGGACCGGCACCTTCGGCCTCCTGGTCGTGAGAAGGGACTGGCACGATCACGGAATGTCACGGAACGTCATGGAAGGGGTTCGCGCGTCGTGCGCGGGACCTTCACCGTACGCGACCGCACTGACACCGACCAGGGCCGTAGGCGCCTTTGACAGCGCTCCGGGTTAAGGTCTGATCGACACATACAGGAGGCACTCGGTTGTTGTACGGCGCGATGAAGGTAACCATCGGGGGTCCGCTGAAGCTCGCCTTCAGGCCCTGGGTGGAGGGCCTGGAGAACGTACCCGCCGAGGGTGCTGCGATCCTGGCGAGCAATCACCTGTCGTTCTCCGACTCCTTCTTCCTGCCCGCCGTCCTCGACCGCAAGGTCACCTTCATCGCGAAGGCCGAGTACTTCACCACGCCCGGCGTGAAGGGCCGGATGACGGCCGCCTTCTTCAAGGGGGTCGGGCAGCTCCCCGTGGACCGCTCCGGTGCGCGCGGCGCGGGTGAGGCCGCCATCAAGAGCGGCATAGACGTGCTGGAGCGCGGTGAGCTGTTCGGGATCTACCCGGAGGGCACGCGCTCGCCCGACGGACGGCTCTACCGGGGCAAGCCGGGCGGGCTCGCGCGCGTGGCGCTCGCGAGCGGCGCGCCCGTCCTCCCCGTCGCCATGATCGACACGGAGAAGATCCAGCCGCCCGGGAAGGTCATGCCGAAGCTGATGAGGCCGGGCATCCGGATCGGCGAGCCCCTGGACTTCAGCCGCTACCAGGGCATGGAGCACGACCGGTTCGTGCTGCGCGCGGTGACCGACGAGGTCATGTACGAGATCATGAAGCTCTCCGGCCAGGAGTACGTCGACATGTACGCGACGGCCATGAAGCGGCAGCTCTCGGAAGCGGCGAAGGCGGAGAAGGAAGCCGAGAAGGCGGCGAAGGCCGCTCTGGCGCAGGCGGAGAAGGAACAAGCCGAGAAGGAAAAGGCCGAGAGAGAAAAGGCCGAGACGGAGCAGCGGCGGACCGAGCCCTAGCCGGGGCTTCGCCGGGGGGCAGGGGGAGATGGCCAAGCGCGAGCGTGTCATGAGGATGTCGGTCGAGCAGCCGCTGTGGCGTGCGCTCACCGCCTACCGGGTGCTCACGATGCTGTACGCGGTCGGCCTGTTCGCCACCGCCTACGGCGAGTTCGTCCGCCGCTGGGTCGCCGTCGCCTACTACGTCGTGCTGTGCGGGTGGACCCTGGCCACCCTGCCCCGGGTCGCGAACGCCGCCCGCTGCACCAAGCGGTTCCTCGCCGCCGACCTCACCATCGCCGTCGCCGGCATCCTCCTCACGACCGTCGCCGACGCGCACGAGCGGGTCCAGGCGGGCGGCCCGACCCTGCCGTCGATATGGACCGCCGGTTCCGTGCTGGCCTTCGCCATCAAGGGCGGCTGGCGCTGGGCGGCCCTCGCCTCCTCCCTCGTGGCCGTCGCCAACCTGGTCGAGCGCGGCAGCCCGGCCCGCGACACCGTCCACAACGTCATCCTGGTCTGCATCGCCTCCGTCGCCATCGGCTACGTCGTCGAGGTCGCCCGCGCCTCCGAGCGCACCCTCGCCCGCGCCCTGGAGATCGAGGCCGCGACGCGCGAGCGGGAGCGCCTCGCCCGGGACATCCACGACAGCGTGCTCCAGGTGCTGGCGATGGTGCAGCGCCGCGGGGCCGTGATCGGGGGAGAGGCGGCCGAGCTGGGCCGGATGGCCGGTGAGCAGGAGGTCGCGCTGCGCACCCTGGTCTCCGGCGGCCTCGTCCCCGTATCGCGGGTCTCGGAGGACGCCGCCGAGGGCGCCCTCGTCCGGGCCGTCGACGAG
>NZ_JBEXSH010001078.1:0-2637 GCF_040613555.1 Streptomyces sp. NPDC006265 | reverse complement strand
GCGTCTCCCCCCCGCGCACGCCGCCGGTTGGGGGCCGCGGCGGCGGGTCGGTGTGCGGTCACGGGCCATGTGATTCCCCCGGAATGGCGACGTGCACGGCAATCACCCAGAACATACGGGAAAATCATTGAATGCCCGAAGATCTTTGACCAGGGGGATCCGCACGGCCTTCCCTGCCGACGGGCACCCTCGCGGGTGATCGGTTTCCGCACCGAAGTGTCCCCGCCCGGCGGCGCTTTGAGCCCTTCCCTGGCAGGATCGCGGCATGGCTGAGCAGCGAGGCGACGAGCGGGGCACGAGGGACGCACACGAGGGCGCACGAGGCACGGAGGAGTCGCGGCTCAGGCGTGCGCGCCCCGAGGACGCACACGCCTGGGAAGACCTCGTCGCCACGGCACGCCGGACGGTCTCCGACGGACTCGTCGTCGGCACGTCCGGCAACGTCTCGGTGCGCGTGGGGGACACCGTCCTCGTCACGCCGTCGGGCGTCCCCTACGACCGGCTGGCGCCGGACGACGTGACCGGCGTGGACCTCGACGGCCGGCAGGTCCTCGGCACGCTCGTCCCGACCAGCGAACTCCCCATGCACCTCGCGGTCTACCGCACCACCGGCGCCCTGGCCGTCGTCCACACCCACGCCGTCCACGCGACGGCCGTCTCGACGCTCGTGAGCGAGCTCCCGCTGATCCACTACATGGCCGCCGCGCTCGGCGGCCCCGTCCGGGTCGCCCCCTATGCCGCGTACGGCACCGACGAGTTGGCCGAGAACATGCTCCGCGCCCTCGCCGACCGCTCCGGCTGCCTCCTCCGGAACCATGGCACCGTCACCCACGGCGCCACCCTCGCCCAGGCCTACGACCGCACCGCGCAGCTGGAGTGGATGTGCCGTCTGTGGCTCACCGCCTCATCGGTGCCCGGCCTGGCCCCGAGCCTGCTGTCCCCGGAACAGCTGACGGAGGTGGAGGAACGGCTGCGCGGCTACGGCCAGCGGGGCTGAGCCGCCCGCACGGCAGCCGCGGAGTCACCCCGCGGCTGCCTCCCACTGGTCGCCCACGGCATCCGCCAGGACACTGGAGCCGTGCGCACTGTCAAAGCGACGGCCGCTGCCGTCACCGCCGTGATCGGAGCCGGTGCCGCCGCGGTGGCCGCCGGCCGGCTCGCCAGCGACGCCGCGCTCAAGGCGCCCCCCGGCAGGCCCCTGCCCACCGAACCCCGGCTCACGGTGCACGGCACCGCCGCCGGGCAGATCAGCCTCACCCGGGACCTCGCCGCCCTGCGCCCCGGCCGCTACGGCCTCTCCGGCAACGGCTCCCACGCGGTAGTCGGCCCCGTCCTGACCGGCGCCCCGCACCCCGCCGACACCGTCGTGCGCCGCCTGGAGAGCGTCACCCACGGCACGCTGACGTCCGGCGACAAGGTCTGGCTCACACCGAACGTGTACGTCGGCAACCCCGGCGCCGCCCTCGGGCTCGAACACGCCGACGTCGACGTCCCCGGCGAACTCGGCGCCCTGCCCGCGTGGTTCGTGCCGGGCAAGCGGGACACCTGGGTGATCGCCGTGCACGGCCTGGGCACCACCCGGGAACTCGCCATGAACGTCATGGGGTTCCTGCACCGCAGCCACTTCCCGGTGCTCGCCCTCGCATACCGCGGCGACCTGGGCGCACCCTGCCCGCCCGACCGCCTGAACCACCTCGGCGAGACCGAGTGGCGCGACCTCGACGCGGCCATCCGCTACGCCGTGCGCTACGGAGCCCGCCAGGTCGTCCTGCACGGCTGGTCCACCGGCGCCACCATGGCCCTGCGCGCCGCCGCCCACTCGGGACTGCGCGACCGCGTCTCCGGGCTCGTCCTGGACTCCCCGGTGCTCAGCTGGGAGACCACCCTGCGCGCCCTCGCCTCGGCCCGCCGCACCCCGGGGGCGCTGCTGCCCCTGGCGGTCCGCGCCGCCCAGGGCCGCACCGGCCTGACCGGCGACCGCGTCGCGGGCCAGGACCCGGCCGACGGACTGCGCGTCCCGGCGCTCGTCTTCCACGGACCGGGCGACACCGTCGCCCCCTGGCATTTCTCGCGCCGGCTCGCCGACGCCCGGCCGGACATGGTCGCCCTCCGCACCGTCGCCGACGCGCCCCACGGGGCCATGTGGAACGCCGACCCGAAGGCCTACGAGGAGGCGCTCCGCCGCTTCCTCACGCCGCTCATGTGACGCCCCTCACGTGACCCCGCTCCTGCGCACCGCTGCTGCGCGCCCTCTGCCGGTCTGCCGCGTACCCGCCGATGCGCTTCCCCTGCCGACCTCTCACGCACCCCCCGTTCACGTCCCCTTCGCCCTGCCGCAACCACGTGCCGTCCCGCTTCGCACCGACCGGTCGCGACGATTCCGTTTAGTGTCGTACCACTGGCCTGTTCCCGGCCCTGGACCACTCCTGCGAACCGGTGCGTTGGCCATCCCCGTCGCCCGCGGTGACATTCCGTTTGGGTTTTCGGACCGTCAACCGGAAGACTGCCCCCGTGACGTCCCGTATCCCGCGCGACTCCAGGCTTCGACTCGTCCGCCCGCGACCCCTGGCCGCCGCCCCCCAAGCGATGAACCAGCGGCGCTCGCGCCGCCCCGCTCCGCGCCCTCCGGAGGGCACC
>NZ_JBEXSH010001077.1:0-2637 GCF_040613555.1 Streptomyces sp. NPDC006265 | reverse complement strand
CCGTCCCGTACCACCGCTGGGAGCGGTTCACCGACGTGGGCGGCGCGACCGTGCGGGCGGACACCATGCGGCGCGGCCAGGCCGGCACGGGCGGCGGGCGCAGCGTCGGTTTCGGGCGCCGGATCGCCGCCGGCATCAGCATGGGCCCGCCGCTCAGCTGGCTGGTGAAGATCGGCGTGTCGCTGGGCTGGACCCGAAGGACCGACTACTCCCAGGGCACCCAGGCGTACAACCAGTCCGAGCACCGGGCCTGGGAGGGTTCGCACCTGCACCTGGACGACGTCCACTACCGGGTGCGTGTCGAACGGGTCACCGAGGCACCGGCGAACGACCGTCCTGACGCCTCGTCCGGCCCGCCCGCCACCGGCCCCCGCTGGCGGCGCCAGGAGGTCCTCACCCGGCAGTTCGCTGTACGGGACGGGCTGAGCTGGCGGCTGCCCGACGACCTCACGGTGCCCTTCGCGGGACCGCGGCGCGCTCCGCGGACCCTGACCTTCCCGGACGGCCGGGAGCCGCGGGCCACCGACATCACGGCCCTGCACTTCACGGACCCTCCGGAGGACCTGGCGCTCGCCATATCGGGTGCCCGGCCCGGCAGTTCGGCGCACCGCACGCTCGTCTCGTACGTCAGGCCGGGACGGCTGCTCGCGTTGTTCGGCCGGCTCACCGGACCTGTCAGCGGGCCCGAGCTGACCCGGGGCAGCGGTCAGCACCCGCTGGGGCACCTGATCGTCGAGCGGTCGATCCCACACCGGGCCACCCTGGTGACCGAGTCGGTCAAGGCGGAGATACGGGACCTGACCCAGACCACGTACCAGAACGAGCGCGCCCATGTCCGTGACACCCGTTTCGGCATCCAGGTCACCTCCGGACCGAACCACACCTTCATCGGTCCGGAGACGGACGTACGACTCCAGGGCGGCCCGCTGGTCCGCGCCGACTTCAGCAGCGGGCGCGGCCACTACCTCGGCACCGACGCGGCCCGCAAGACCACCGGCCGGGTCCGCAACCACCCGGTCGCGCTCTACCGGGTGGAGCGCACGCTGATGGTGCGCAAGGCCGGTGATCCGCCGTCCGCGGCCCGCCCGGTCCGGGTGGTCAGCCTGGACTGGATGTCCACCCAGGACGCGCGGCGGCTCGCCGGCTGGGACAGCCGCACCCCCGGCCAGGCGGGCCCCGACCCGGACGCCCGGCCCCCGGTGCCGTGGTACCTCACCCGGGAGGACCCGGTCCACCTGAGCGGCCAGGTCCGCGCCGAGGGATTCGTCCCCGACCGCCCGCAGCCGCTGACGCCGGGCCAGGACCAGGCGCTCACGCCGGAGGTGACTCCCGCATCGGGGCAGGACCAGGAGTCCTCCGCCGCCCGGGACGGTCAGCCGCAGGGCCGACAGTCTCCTGTCGTCCCGGACGGTCAGATGGAGGACCAGGCGTCTCCCGTTGTTCCGGACGGTCAGACGCAGGACCAGCCTTCTCCCGTCGTTCCGGACGGTCAGATGGAGGACCAGCCTTCTCCCGTCGTCCCGGACGGTCAGACGCAGGACCAACCGGACCGGCAGAATCAGCAGGACCGGCCGAACCAGACCGTGCAACCGCCCGCCCCCCAGGACCCCATGCGGGTCTTCACGGACGCCGTCCTGGGCACCCTGCACCGCTCGTACCCGTCGATGTTCGTACCGCCGCTGATGCTGCGCCACCAGCGGCTGGCCCGCTTCTGGTACGGGGACGGACGGATGCGGACCGCGCTGCACAACGACCGTCAGGTCCGCGAGGCGCTGAACCGGCCCAGCCTGGCCCAGAGCCTGGACGACCTGACCACCACCGGCGTGCCGGTCACCCTCACCGAGGACGGCAAGGTGCGCCGCGGTCACCACACCCTGATCCTGCGGGCCCGGCTCACCGACCGGCGTTTCGAGAGCACCATGAGCGAGCGCTCCCTGCGCAACGCGGTGATCGGCACCGAGGTCGCCGGCCAGGGGCAGCAGGCCTCCAGCACCCTGTCGGGCGGTGCCGAGCTGGGCATCTCGCCGCGCGACCACGACAAGGTGCCGGAGGCCGGACTGCCCCGCCAGACCGGCAACGTGTCCCTCGGCGCGCGCTACTCCCACACCGAGCAGAAGGCCACCCGCAGCACGGTCGCGGTCACCCACGACCACCTGACCTTCCAGAACGGCGCCCACCTCTACAGCTACCGGGTGGAGCTGAGCGCCTCCTTCGAGGGACACCGCCGCCCGCGCGGCTGGGCCCGGCTGCTGTCGGTCGGCCTGCTCGGCGCGGGTGTCTTCGTCAGCAAGGCCGAGGAACGCCCGCTGTTCAGCAAGGGCAGCGAGACCGTCGGCCGGGTGGAGCTGGCCGTACCCGCCGCGCACGCCTCCGAGCGCCACGCCCCCGTCGACCCTCCGGCCGGAACGCCGACCGCTCCCGCCACCCCGGCCCCGGTGCCCCGGCCGCGGCGCGTCTCCGCCGTCGAGGCGGACCAGCTCCTCGACGGGACACGCCCCCTGCCGCGGCAGGAACCGGCCGACCAGCGGCTCACCGGGCGGCTGCTGAGCGCCCCGCACGTGGTCCTCAGCGTCGAGGGCGGCCCCCAGCGCCAGCAGCTCGTGCAGGACACCTCCGACCGCGCCGCGGGCGGCACCA
>NZ_JBEXSH010001076.1:0-2641 GCF_040613555.1 Streptomyces sp. NPDC006265 | reverse complement strand
CGCCGCCGCAGGAGTGTCCCCCGTGGTGTCCGCCGCCGGAGGAACCGGAGTCTCCTCCGCTCCCGCCCGCGCTGTCCGACGCGCCCGTGATGCTCGCGGCGCGGAAGAATGGGTCCATGAGCCAGCCGAACACCCAGGCACAGGTCCAGCACGCGCAGCCCTCCGTGGGCTCCATAGCCGCCCACCGCCCGCACACGGTGGCGGCGGCGGTCTCCGATCTGGAACCGGACATCGACGCCGACCTCGACGGGTACGAGGAATCGCCGTACGACGGGCCCCAGCTGCCGCAGGGCCGCTTCCTCGACCGGGAGCGCAGCTGGCTCGCGTTCAACGAGCGCGTGCTCGAACTCGCCGAGGACCCGAACACGCCCCTGCTCGAGCGGGCCAACTTCCTCGCGATCTTCGCCAGCAACCTGGACGAGTTCTTCATGGTCCGGGTGGCCGGTCTGAAGCGCCGCATCGCCACCGGCGTGGCCACCCGCTCCGCCTCCGGCCTCCAGCCCCGCGAGGTGCTGGAGATGATCTGGGCCCGCTCCCGCGAGCTCATGGCCCGGCACGCCGCCTGCTACCACGAGGACGTCGCCCCCGCACTCGCGGAGGAGGGCATCCACCTGGTCCGCTGGAACGAGCTCCAGGAGAAGGAGCAGGCCCGCCTGTTCACCCTGTTCCGGCACCAGATCTTCCCCGTGCTGACCCCGCTGGCGGTCGACCCGGCCCACCCCTTCCCGTACATCTCCGGCCTCTCCCTGAACCTGGCCGTCGTCGTACGGAACCCGGTCACGGGCCACAAGCACTTCGCCCGGGTGAAGGTGCCGCCGCTGCTGTCCCGCTTCCTGGAGAGCTCCCCGGGCCGCTACGTCCCCATCGAGGACGTCATCGCCGCCCACCTGGAGGAGCTGTTCCCGGGCATGGAGGTCCTGGAGCACCACGCCTTCCGCCTCACCCGCAACGAGGACCTGGAGGTCGAGGAGGACGACGCGGAGAACCTGCTCCAGGCCCTGGAGAAGGAGCTCATGCGGCGCCGCTTCGGGCCGCCGGTGCGCCTGGAGGTCGAGGAGTCCATCGACCGCGAGGTCCTGGACCTGCTGGTGCGCGAGCTGAAGATCGGCGAGGCCGAGGTGTACCCGCTGCCGGGCCCGCTGGACCTCACGGGCCTGTTCCGGATCGCCTCCCTGGACCGGCCGGAACTGAAGTACCGCAAGTTCGTCGCCGGCACCCACCGCGACCTCGCCGAGGTCGAGTCGGCGTCCGCGCCGGACATCTTCGCCGCGCTGCGCGAGCGGGACGTGCTGCTGCACCACCCGTACGACTCGTTCTCCACCTCCGTCCAGGCCTTCCTGGAGCAGGCGGCGGGCGATCCGGACGTCCTCGCGATCAAGCAGACCCTGTACCGGACCTCCGGCGACTCCCCCATAGTCGACGCGCTCATCGAGGCCGCCGAGTCCGGCAAGCAGGTCCTGGTCCTGGTCGAGATCAAAGCCCGCTTCGACGAGCACGCCAACATCAAGTGGGCGCGCAAGCTGGAGGAGGCCGGCTGCCACGTGGTCTACGGCCTGGTCGGCCTGAAGACCCACTGCAAGCTGTCGCTGGTGGTCCGCCAGGAGGGCGAGACGCTCCGCCGCTACAGCCACGTCGGCACCGGCAACTACCACCCGAAGACGGCCCGCCTCTACGAGGACCTCGGCCTGCTCACGGCCGACCCGCAGGTCGGCGCGGACCTCTCGGACCTCTTCAACCGCCTCTCCGGCTACTCGCGCCGGGAGACCTACCGCCGTCTCCTCGTCGCCCCCAAGTCACTGCGCGACGGACTGGTCTCGCGGATCGCCAAGGAGGTCCAGCACCACCGTGCGGGGCGTCCCGCGCACGTCCGCATCAAGGTCAACTCGATGGTCGACGAGGCCGTCATCGACGCCTGCTACCGCGCGTCCCAGGCGGGCGTACCGGTGGACATCTGGGTGCGCGGCATCTGCGCGGTGCGCCCGGGCGTGGCGGGCCTGTCGGAGAACATCCGGGTCCGCTCGATCCTCGGCCGCTTCCTGGAGCACTCCCGGGTGTTCGGCTTCGGCAACGGCGGCGAGCCGGAGGTGTGGATCGGCAGCGCCGACATGATGCACCGCAACCTCGACCGCCGGATAGAGGCCCTGGTCCGGGTGACCGACCCGGCCCACCGGGCAGCCCTCAACCGGCTGCTGGAGACCGGCATGTCCGACTCCACCGCCTCCTGGCGCCTCGGCCCGGACGGCGACTGGACCCGGCATGCGACCGACGCGGACGGACAGCCCCTGCGCAACGTCCAGGAGATGCTCATAGACGCCCGGAGGCGCCGGCGTGGCACAGCGACACCTTGACCCGACGGATCCCCGAGCCGGGCACGCCGGTCCCGCCCCCACCGGTGACGCCCTCGCGGGCTATCTGCGGGCCCAGGCCACGGAGTTCCTCCGAGCGCTGCGTCTGCACCGGGAGACTGGGTCGGGGGCGGGCGGCTCGGAGGGGTCCGCCGAGGCGGCCCGCGCCCTGCGCCGCTCGGCCCGGCGCGTCAGCGCCGGCCTGCACACGTTCCAGTCCCTCCTACTGAACGTCCTCGGCCTCATCCTGTCCGCCGTGCTGCTGGCCATGGCCTGCGTCAAGGCGGACCGGGTCC
>NZ_JBEXSH010001075.1:0-2644 GCF_040613555.1 Streptomyces sp. NPDC006265 | reverse complement strand
GCGTCCCCACCGCGCCCGCGTCATCAGCGAGTTGACGCACATCCGCGAGGGCGGCGGCGGCCGCGAACCAGAGCGCCCCGTGATTCGCGCTGCGGCTCAGCCGGGGCAGGACGGGGCCCGCCCCCGGCCAGTGCCGGGCCGCGGCGGCCTCGAAGAGGCGGCGGTCCAGGGCGAGGGCGCGATCGCGCAGGGGATGGTGCCCGGGCTTGGGGGTGGTGAGGTCCAGGTCGGGGGGCGTCATGCGGTGCGGGTACCCGGAGGGGGTGGACACGCCGACACTCCCGGGGCAGGCTCGGAGCTGATCATCGTCGCCGAAACAGGGGGAACCGAGAGATGAACGCGCACGTGACGGCGGTCAGCAGCAACGGAGAGTACTCGTTCACCAAGCCGAACCGGGACAGCATCAGGCTGCTCGCCGGGCTCGGGGTGGAAGGAGACGTGCACGCCGGGGTGACGGTCAAGCACCGCTCGCGCGTCGCGCAGGATCCCACCCAGCCGAATCTGCGGCAGGTCCACCTCATCCACGAGGAGCTCTTCGCCGAGGTCGGCGAGGGCGGATTCAAGGTGGCGTCCGGCGAACTCGGCGAGAACATCACCACCCGGGGCATCGACCTGCTCGCGCTGCCGACCGGCACGCTGCTGCGCATCGGCGACGGCGCGGTCCTGGAGGTCACCGGGCTGCGCAATCCCTGCCTGCAGATCGACCTCTTCCAGGACGGACTGCTGAAGCAGGTCGTCGGGCGTGACGAGGCGGGGAACATCGTGCGCAAGGCCGGGATCATGAGCGTAGTGCGCGAGGGGGGCGTGATCCGTCCCGGCGACACGATCGTGGCAGAGCTTCCCAGCGAGCCGCATCGGCCGCTGGAAAGGGTCTGACCGGCACCCCCCCGGGATCTGAAACCCGTTTGCCCCGGACCCCCGCGCCCCCACAGAATCGCGCCCATGGGACACCTCGAAGCCGCGCACCTGGAGTACTACCTGCCCGATGGAAGGGCGCTGCTGGGCGATGTCTCGTTCCGGGTGGGGGAAGGGGCCGTGGTGGCCCTCGTCGGGCCCAACGGCGCCGGGAAGACCACCCTGCTCCGGATGCTCGCCGGTGAGCTCAAGCCGCACGGGGGATCCGTGGGCCTCGGCGGCGGGCTCGGCGTCATGCGGCAGTTCGTGGGATCCGTACGCGACGACACGACCGTGCGGGACCTGCTCGTGTCCGTCGCGACGCCCCGCATCCGCGAGGCGGCCGTCGCCGTGGACGCCGCCGAGCACGCGATCATGACCGTCGACGACGAGGCCGCCCAGCTGGCGTACGCGCAGGCCCTCGCCGACTGGGCCGAGGCCCGCGGGTACGAGGCCGAGACGCTATGGGACATGTGCACGACGGCCGCGCTCGGGGTGCCGTACGACAAGGCGCAGTTCCGGGAGGTCCGCACCCTCTCGGGCGGCGAGCAGAAGCGGCTCGTCCTGGAGGCGCTGCTGCGCGGCACCGACGAGGTGCTGCTCCTGGACGAGCCCGACAACTACCTCGACGTCCCCGGCAAGCGGTGGCTGGAGGAACGGCTGAAGGAGACCCGCAAGACGGTTCTGTTCGTCTCCCACGACCGCGAACTCCTCGCCCGGGCCGCCGAGAAGATCGTCTCCCTGGAGCCCGGGCCCACGGGCGCCGACGCTTGGGTGCACGGCGGCGGGTTCGCCACCTTCCACGACGCACGGCGGGAACGCTTCGCCCGCTTCGAGGAGTTGCGCAGGCGCTGGGACGAGAAGCACGCCCAGCTGAAGAAGCTGGTGCTGACGCTGCGTCAGGCCGCGGCCGTCAGTCACGAGATGGCCTCCCGCTACGCGGCCGCGCAAACGCGTCTGCGCAAGTTCGAGGAGGCCGGACCGCCCCCGGAGCCGCCGCGCGAGCAGGACATCAGGATGCGGATCAAGGGCGGCCGCACCGGCGTCCGGGCGGTCACCTGCGCGAGCCTGGAGCTCACCGGCCTGATGAAGCCCTTCGACCTGGAGGTCTTCTACGGCGAACGCGTCGCCGTCCTCGGCTCCAACGGCTCCGGCAAGTCCCACTTCCTGCGCCTGCTCGCCGGTGACGACGTGGCGCACACGGGGGACTGGAAGCTGGGCGCCCGGGTCGTTCCCGGCCACTTCGCGCAGACGCACGCGCACCCGGAGCTGGAGGGCCGCACGCTCCTCGACATCCTGTGGAAGGAGCACGCACAGGACCGCGGAGCC
This sequence comes from Streptomyces sp. NPDC006265, assembly GCF_040613555.1. Taxonomy (NCBI): domain Bacteria; kingdom Bacillati; phylum Actinomycetota; class Actinomycetes; order Kitasatosporales; family Streptomycetaceae; genus Streptomyces; species Streptomyces sp. NPDC006265. The sequence continues at coordinate 421 of NZ_JBEXSH010001075.1, read as the reverse complement.
GCGATGTCCCGCCTGCGCCGCTACGAGCTGACCCAGCAGGCGGAGCAGACGTTCGAGCGTCTGTCCGGCGGCCAGCAGGCCCGCTTCCAGATCCTCCTGCTGGAGCTTCAGGGCGTGACGGCGCTGCTGCTGGACGAGCCGACCGACAACCTCGACCTGGAGTCGGCCGAGGCGCTCCAGGAGGGCCTGGAGGCCTTCGACGGCACGGTCCTCGCGGTCACCCACGACCGCTGGTTCGCCCGCTCCTTCGACCGCTTCCTGGTCTTCGGCAGCGACGGCCGGGTCCGGGAGACCCCGGACCCGGTCTGGGACGAACGGCGGGTCGAGCGGGCCCGCTAGTGCCGCGGCAGGCAACGTTCGCCCCGTCACGACGCCCGGCACGCTCCCCCAAGCTCTCGACTCCGCTCGAGCAGGAGGTACC
>NZ_JBEXSH010001074.1:0-2646 GCF_040613555.1 Streptomyces sp. NPDC006265 | reverse complement strand
GCCGACGATGAGCGCCTGCAGCTGTGCGGCCGTGTGGTCCAGCGGTTGCGTACTGCGCTTGGCGCGGCACATGGCCACGGTCCCCTCGACCGCCGCGACGATCAGCGTCGCCAGCTGGGCCGCCTGCTCGGGCTCGGCACCGTGCTCGCGCAGCGACCCGGCCAGCAGGCCCTCCCACTCCTCGAAGACGGCGGCGGCCGCCGCCAGGGCAGTGGGCGTCTCGTCCGTCGGGGGCTCCTCGATCGAGACGGCGAGGACCGGGCAGCCCGCCCGGAAGTCGCTGTCCATCACGATCCCGCGCCACAGGTCGAGGAAGGCCCGCAGTCCGGCGACCGGTCCCGCCGCCAGCTCCTTGCGCAGGCTGCGGGCGGCCCACGCCCCCGTGAGGCGCACCGCCTCGGTGGCCAGCTGCTGCTTGCCCTCGGGGAAGTAGTGGTACGTCGAGCCCAGCGGTGCCCGGGCGTGCTTGGCCGTCTCGCGGATGCTCGTCGCGTTCAGGCCGCGCCGGCTGATCATGTCGGCGGCACCGGCCACGATCCGCTCGCGCGCCGTCGGACTGGGCTTGGTCACGTGCACGGTCCCTTCTGACCCCACTGGCTATAACAGCCGTCATAGTCTAGCGTGGCCGGGACTTATAACGACTGTCATAGAGGTCGTCACGCAGCCGCGTCACCCGAGGCGGCGAACGAAGGGAGAGGTCTGCCCATGCCGATGATCCGGCTCACCACCCCCGCCGGTGCCCTGACCGAAGCGGGCCGCGACAGCGTCCAGCGCGAACTCGCCGAGGTGCTGCTGCGCTGGGAGGGCGCACCCGACACGGCGTTCTTCCGCGCCCAGGCGTGGAGCAACCTCGTCGAGCTGCCCGAGGGCGCCCAGCGGACCGCCGAGGACGACGTCCCGCGCTTCCTGGTGGAGGTCACCATCCCGCAGGGCGCCCTGTCCGAGCGCCGCAAGGCCGGCCTCGTCGAGGAGACGACCAGGACCGTCCTGTCCGCCGCCGGACTCACCCCGGACGACGCCCTGCGCGTGTGGGTCCTGGTGAACGAGCAGCCCGACGGCACCTGGGGCGCGGGCGGCGCCGTCATCCGCCACGCCGACCTCGTCACGCTCGCGAAGGGGCGGCGGACCGATGCGTGAACTGACCTACGTCGCCAAGCGAACCGTCGAGTGGCGCGAGGTGCCCGACCCGAAGCTCCGGTCCGACGGCGAGGCGATCGTGGCACCCGTCGCCGCCACCCCCTGTGACGTGGACTCCGCCATCCTGGCCGGTCACGCCACGCGGCGGAAGCCGCACATCGGATACAGCATGGAACCGCCTTTCGCCCTCGGCCACGAATGCGTCGCCCGGGTCGTCGAGACCGGTGACGCCGTCACCACCGTCGCCCCCGGTGACCTGGTCGTCGTCCCCTGGTCCATCAACTGCGGCACCTGCGACCGCTGCCGGGCCGGACTGACCGCGCACTGCGCCACCGTCCCCTACATGGCGATGTACGGCGCGCCGATCGGCGGGAGCTGGGGCGGACTCTTCTCCGACCTGGTCCGCGTGCCCTACGCCGACGCCATGCTGGTGCCACTGCCCACCGGCCTCGACCCGGTCGCCCTGGCCTCCGCCAGCGACAACTGGTCCCTGGCCTGGCGCCTGGTCGCCCCGCACCTGACGGCCCGCCCGGGAGCGCGGGTCCTGGTCGTCGCCCGCGGCAGCATCGGGGTGTACGTCTGCGACATCGCCCGCGCATTGGGCGCCTCCGAGGTGCTCTACGTCGACCCCGACCCCGAACACCGCGCCCTCGCACGTGACTTCGGCGCCACCACCGCCGAGGTCCTGGAGCCCCTGCCGCAGAGCTACGACATCGCCGTCGAGGCGACCGGCCGCGTCGACCAGCTCGGCCTGGCCGTCAAGTGCCTGGCGCCCGAGGGAATCTGCGAGAGCGCCGGCAACCACTTCCGCCCGGGTGAACTGCCCCTGCTCGACATGTACCTCACCGGAGTCACCCTGCGCGTCGCCCGCGACAGCGTACGCGCCCACATCCCCGACGCCCTCGCGCTCGCCGCCTCAGGCGGGGTCGACCCCGGGAAGGTCGTCTCCCACGTCATCGACTGGGAGGACCTGCCGGCCGCGCTGCCGGAGAAGCACCTCAAGCCGGTCTTCGTCCGGGCCGGGGCCGAGGACGGGTCATGACGCGGCGCTGAAGTCCGGGCGCAGCGTGAAGACCTGGTCGAGGCCGACGAGGGTGAGGACGCGCAGCAGGTTCGCCGGTACGGCGGCCAGGACGATGTCGGCGTCGGCGGCCAGGGCGTGCTGGCGGGCGGCGAGCAGGGCGGTGATGCCCGAGGAGTCGCAGAACGCGAGGCCGGACAGTTCGAGGACCAGACACTGCCCCGGTGACAGGTCGAGCCGGTCGAGCCGGCCGCGCAGTACGGGGGAGTACGGGGGCCTGGTCGAAGTCGAGGTCGCCGGCCACGTGCAGAACGGGGCCGGTCGCGGTGTCGCGCTGTCCGACGGTGAGCGGGGGTGCGGCGCCGCGACGCCGGACAAGCAGGTTTCGGGCGCCTGTGCTGTCCCAATTCAGGTCCGCCCGTGTGAATCCTGCGCGGGTGAGAACACCCGCGAGGGAAGCCGCGGTGATACCGGTGCGGCGTTTGGCA
>NZ_JBEXSH010001073.1:0-2652 GCF_040613555.1 Streptomyces sp. NPDC006265 | reverse complement strand
GTACTGGACGTACTCGGGGTTTCGGCCGGTGCGGCGAGTGGGGGTACCCCCTGCTCGAGCGGAGTCGAGAGCTTGGGGGAGCGTGCCGGGCGTCGCGACGGGGCGAACGTTGCCTGCCGCGGCACTAGGTCCGTACCAGGAGCTGGAACTCGAACGAATAGCGCGTCGGACGGTAGGTGTGTGTGCCGTATTCCACTGCTCGGCCCGTGTCGTCGAACGTGACGCGTTGCATGGTCAGCAGCGGCGCGCCCGTCTCCTCCGCCAGCCGCTCCGCCTCCTCCGTCGTCGCCGCCCTGGCGCCGATCGACTGGCGGGCGCTGTGCAGGGTGATGCCCGCCGACCGCATCAGGCGGTAGAGGCCGGTGGTCTCCAGCTGGGCCGTGTCGAGGTCGATGAGGCCGAGCGGCAGGAAGTTGCAGAGGTAGGCCATGGGCTCGCCGTGGGCGAGGCGGAGGCGTTCGACGCGGTGGACGTCGCTGTCCTCGGCGACACCGAGTGCGGCGGCGACCTCGGCGGAGGCGGGGACGAGCTTGTTGACGAGCACCCGGGTGGCCGGGCGCTGGCCCGCCGCCTCCAGGTCGTCGTAGAGGCTGCTGAGCTCCAGCGGGCGTTTGACCTGGCTGTGCACGACCTGGGTGCCCACGCCGCGGCGGCGTACGAGGAGGCCCTTGTCGACGAGCGACTGGATCGCCTGGCGGACGGTCGGCCGGGACAGGCCGAGCCGGGCGGCGAGCTCGATCTCGTTGCCCAGCAGGCTGCCGGGGGTCAGCGTGCCGTGCTCGATCGCGGCCTCCAGCTGCTGGGACAGCTGGAAGTACAACGGCACGGGGGAGCTGCGGTCCACACTCAGCTCGAGCTGCACGGGCGGGTCCACTTCTGGTTTCGGCACGGGCCGAGCGTAGCTCCGTGCGCTGTTGACGGGAAGTCGTGTAGTCAGATTGTCCGGACATACGGATTGACAGCGGCGAGCTGTGCACGCACTTTGTTTCCATGCGCATCGGCGTCATCGGTACGGGCCGCATCGGCACCATCCACGCGAACACGCTCAGTCGGCATCGCGAGGTCGGCTCCCTGATCCTCACGGACGCGGACGCCGCCCGGGCCCAGGAACTGGCGCACCGGCTGGGCGAGACGGCGGCGCCCGGCGTGGAGGAGATCTTCCGCTGGGGGGTCGACGCCGTGGTGATCACGACGGCGACGTCGGCCCACGCCGAACTGATCGGTCGGGCAGCACGCTCGGGTCTGCCGGTGTTCTGCGAGAAGCCCATCGCGCTGGATCTGCCGGGGTCCCTGACGGCGATCGCCGAGGTCGAGGCGGCCGGGACGGTTCTCCAGATGGGCTTCCAGCGCCGCTTCGACGCGGGCTACACGGGTGCGCGCGAGGCCCTGCGGTCCGGCCGGCTGGGGCGGCTGCACACCGTGCGGGCCCTGACCAGCGACCAGGCGCCGCCGGACGCCGCGTGGCTGCCGCTGTCCGGCGGGCTGTACCGGGACACGCTGATCCACGACTTCGACGTGCTGCGCTGGGTGACCGGCCAGGAGGTCACGGACGTCTACGCGGCCGGGTCCGACGCCGGGCCGCGGATGTTCCGCGAGGCGGGCGACGTCGACACCGCCGCCGCACTCCTCACCCTCGACGGCGGGACGCTGGCCACGCTCACCGCGACCCGGATGAACGGGGCCGGCTACGACGTGCGCATGGAGCTCGCCGGGGAGCGCGACCAGATCGTGGTCGGCCTGGACGACCGTACGCCGATCGCGTCCACCGAGCCGACCGGGCCACCGGCCGCGGACAAGCCCTGGACGGGTTTCCTGGAGCGGTTCGGCCCTGCCTACGAAGCGGAGCTGAACGCGTTCGTCGAGGTCGTCCGGGGCGAGCGGGCCAACCCCTGCGACGGGCGCGAGGCGCTGCAGGCGCTGCGGATCGCCGAGGCGTGCGAGCTGTCGCGGCGGGAGCGCAGGCCGGTGCACCTCGCGGAGATCGCCGGCGGTTCCCCGCCCCCGTTCGCCTGACGGCGTACCCGGGTGGTCAGTACTCTTCCCGCTCCTCATCCAGGAGCCCCGCGTCGTGGGCGAGCAGCGCGATCTGCACCCGGTTGTTGAGGTCGAGCTTGGCCAGGATGCGTGAGACGTGCGTCTTCACGGTGGCGACGCTCATGAAGAGGCCGGTGGCGATCTCGGCGTTGGCCAGGCCCCGGCCGACCGCGACGGCGACCTCGCGCTCGCGGTCGTTGAGGACGGCGATGCGTTCGCGGGCACGGGTGCGGCGCGTGTCGGGGCCGGTGCCGACGGCGTGCCGCATCAGCTGCCGGGTCACCGCGGGCGACAGGACCGGGTCGCCGGCCGCGACGCGGCGCACCGCCGCGATGATCTCGGCGGGCGGGGTGTCCTTGAGGACGAACCCGGCGGCGCCCACGCGCAGCGCCCGCAGGACCTGCTCGTCGGCGTGGAAGGTGGTGAGCACCACCACCTGCGGGGCGTCCCTGCGGGCGCGCAGCCGCTCCGTGGCCGTGAGACCGTCCACCGTCGGCATCCGGATGTCCATGAGCACGACGTCCGGGCGGGTGCGGTCGACGAGGGCCTCCACCTCGGCGCCGTCGGCGGCCTCACCGACGATCTCGATGTCGTCGGCGCCGCCCATCATGAAGGACA
>NZ_JBEXSH010001072.1:0-2654 GCF_040613555.1 Streptomyces sp. NPDC006265 | reverse complement strand
GGGGCCGGCACATCAGGGGCGGCCGGTGAGGTAGCCGCCCATGGAGGTGAAGTACTCGGCCGCGGGCAACTCCCGGCCGTCCTCGGTGCGTACCCGCGTGATGGCGAGGCCACGGTTGCGTCCGTTCCGGGCGTCGGCGCCGGCGACGATCACCACGCCGTCGCCCTCGCGGTAGAAGATGCGGCCGGGCGTGCCGCCGTAGCGGCCCTCGGAGACGAACGAGGCCAGGACGTCGAGCCGCTTGCCCCGGTGGAAGGTGTAGGCGCTGGGGTAGGGCTCGGACTGGGCGCGCACCAGGCGCTCCAGGTCCCCGGCCGGCCAGCTCCAGTCGATGCGGCCGTCCTCGTCGGCGCGCTTGTGGAAGAAGGACGCCTGGGAGCGGTCCTGCCGGGTGAACTCGGTCTGCCCGGAGGCGATGAGGCCGAGCGCGCCGATGGTGACCGGGGCGATGAGGTCGACGGTCTTGTGGAAGAGGTCGGTCGCTGTGTCCGTCGGTCCGACCGGCACCGCCTCCTGCCGGACGATGTCGCCGGCGTCGAGTTCGTCGTTCATCATGTGGGCCGTGACGCCGACTTCGGGCTCGCCGTTGATGAGCGCCCAGATCAGCGGTGAGAACCCGGCGTACTTCGGCAGCAGGGAGTCGTGCACGTTCAGTGTGCCGTGGCGCGGCAGGCCGAAGATGCGCGGGGGGATCCACGTGCGCCAGTTGTTGGCCACGATGATGTCCGGGTCGGCCTCCTTGAGGCGCTCGAACAGCTCGTCGTCGTCCGGCCGGTTGCGGATGAGCACCGGGACGCCGTGCTCCTCGGCGAGGTCGGCGACGGAGTCGCTCCAGATCTTCTCGTAGGCGTGCTCGCTCTTGGGGTGGGTCACGACCAGCACGACGTCGTGCTCGGACTCCAGGAGGGCTTGCAGGGTGCGATGCCCCCAGGTCTGGTAACCGAACATGACGACCCGCATGGGGTTCCTCCTCAGAGCAAGGTATTGACCGACACAAGTAAAGCAAGGCTTACCTTAGTCTGCAACGGGCTTGCAGGGTGGCCCAGTTGAGGAATGCCGATCCGGGGAGGGTGTCCGTTTTGCCCTGTCGACACCTCAACTCGTTTAGCTTAGGCTCACCTAAGTTTCTTGGGGTGCCGCCTCGTTGGCATGCCCGCCTTTCGTTCCCTCCACACCTGACACGCGGCTGCCCCGCACGATGGGAGTGACATGTCGCAGGTTCTTCCTGGTGACGCACCACCGGTCCACGACCTGATCGGTATCGGCTTCGGGCCGTCCAATGTGGCCATGGCGATCGCGCTCCGCGAGCACAACGACCGCGTCGGCAGGCAGGAGGCGGTCACCGCTCACTTCTTCGAGCAGCAGCCGCGCTTCGGCTGGCACCGCGGCATGCTCATCGACGACGCCACCATGCAGGTCTCCTTCCTCAAGGACCTGGTGACGCTGCGGAACCCGGCCAGCGAGTACAGCTTCCTCTGCTACCTGCAGAGCAAGGGCCGGCTGATCGACTTCATCAACCACAAGAACCTGTTCCCGCTGCGCGTGGAGTTCCACGACTACTTCGAGTGGGCCGCGGCCCAGGTCGACGACATGGTCTCCTACGGCCACGAGGTCGTCGGCGTCGCGCCCGTCACCCGGGACGGCGTCGTGGAGCACCTGGAGGTGACCGTCCGCTCCGGCGGCGGCCTGGAGGTCCACCGGGCCCGTAACCTCGTCATCGGCACCGGCCTGCGCCCCCTGATGCCCGAGGGTGTGGAGCGCGGCGAACGGGTCTGGCACAACTCCGAACTACTCGCGAAGGTCGACGAGTTGGAGGGCACCTCGCCCTCCAGGTTCGTCGTCGTGGGTGCCGGCCAGAGCGCCGCCGAGAATGTCGCCTACCTGCACCGCCGCTTCCCCGAGGCCGAGGTCTGCGCCGTCTTCTCCCGGTACGGCTACAGCCCCGCCGACGACAGCGGCTTCGCCAACCGGATCTTCGACCCCCAGGCCGTCGACGAATACTTCGCCGCCCCCGAGGACGTCAAGCGCCGGCTGATGGACTACCACGGCAACACCAACTACTCCGTGGTGGACATCGACCTCATCGACGACCTCTACCGCCAGTCCTACCAGGAGAAGGTGCTCGGCACCGAGCGACTGCGGTTCCTCAACGTCTCCCGGCTCACCGGCGTCAAGGAGACGCCGTCGAGCGTGCGTGCCACGGTCACATCCCTCGTCACCGGCGAGGACGCCGACCTCGAAGCGGACGTCGTGGTCTTCGCCACCGGCTACAGCCCCGTCGACCCCACGAGCCTGCTCGGCGAGGTCGCCGACCGCTGCCTGCGTGACGACGAGGGCCGGGTCCGCGTGGAGCGCGACTGGAGCATCGCGACCGACCCCACCCTGCGCTGCGGCGTCTATCTGCAGGGCGGCACGGAACACACGCACGGCATCACCTCGTCGCTGCTCTCCAACACCGCCATCAGGGTGGGCGAGATCCTGGACTCGCTCCTCGGCCGCGTGGCCGACCCCGCCGCGGACCAGACGCGAACGCTCGCCGACGGCACCGGCAGCGCGGCCCGCTAGTCCCATCCTCCGCACATGACCGGTTCGGGTGATCTGATGATGTGACCGGTACCTGGACGGGTGTGACTCGTTGAGTGGACGTGCCGATA
>NZ_JBEXSH010001071.1:0-2660 GCF_040613555.1 Streptomyces sp. NPDC006265 | reverse complement strand
GGCCGATTATCACGTCACCACCCCACCACTACCCGGGGGCGGTGGCCCCGGGGGGGGGGGGCCCCCCCGCCCGCTCCGGGCAGTGCCCGGCCCCGTAAATTACTCACCGGTCTTCACGGGGCACAACCGTCTGCTCAGGATCCACACACCCGGGGAGCCCGACATGTCCGGCGATAGGTGTAAGGGGCCACCGTCCGTGGGGGTCCTCCCCAGTGGGGAGAGGGCTCGCTCCATGGGGATGAGTTCCGGCTCCCCCACTTCACCTGGCAGCACGACGAGACGGCCTTATCCGGCCCATACCTTCGAAACGAAAGGGGGCGGCAGGGGGCCGCCACCGCATCACGAGGGGGCAAGCCCGTCATGGGGAACGGAGACATACGGGTGCGGGGCCTCGCCGCCCGGGCCGGCGGCTGGAGCGCCCGGCACCGATGGGCTGCCGTCGGTATCTGGGTGCTGTTCGTCGTCCTGGCGACGGGGCTCGGTTCGGCCGCGGGCCGGGTCGACGTCAAGGACAGCGACCAGCTGAAGGGCGAGACGCACACCGCGGCGCGCATCGTCGAGGACGCCGGCATCGACGAACCGGCCAGTGAGACCGTGCTGCTCCAGGCCAGGGGCGGTGGCCTGAAGGCGACGGACCCCGAGTTCCGGGACGCCGTCGACGCGGTCGTGCGGGCCGTCGACGGGACCGGCCGGGTCACGGAGGTGACCTCGCCGTACGACACGAAGACGATCTCGAAGGACGGCCGCAGCGCGCTCGTGCAGTTCGACATGCGCGGCGAGTCGGACACCGCCGGCGAGCGTATCGAACCGGTGCTGAAGGCCGTCGAGGGTGTTCAGCAGGATCACGAGTCGCTGCGGATCGAGGAGATCGGCGGCGCCAGCATGATGAAGACGTTCGACGACGCGTTCGGCGAGGACTTCAAAAGGGCCGAGTACTCCGCGGTGCCGGTGGCCTTCGGCATTCTGCTCATCGCCTTCGGGGCGCTGGTCGCGGCTCTGCTGCCGGTGCTGCTGGCGATCACCGCGATCATGGCGACGATGGGTCTGATGGGCGTCGTCAGCCATGTGATGCCGATGAGCGACACCGCGAACTCCGTGATGCTGCTGGTCGGTCTGGCCGTCGGCGTCGACTACTGCCTGTTCTACCTGCGCCGCGAGCGCGAGGAACGCGAGGCCGGCCGGGACGCGCAGACGGCCCTGAGGATCGCCGCCGCGACCAGTGGCCGGGCGATCGTGGTCTCGGGTGTCACGGTGTGCGTGGCGATGGCGGGCATGCTGTTCACCGGGCTCGCCGAGTTCGAGGCGATGGGCCTGGCCTCGCTGATGGTGGTGGCCGTGGCGATGGTGGGGTCCGTGACGGTGCTGCCCGCGCTGCTGTCGCTGCTGGGCGAGCGCGTCGAGAAGGGCCGACTGCCGCTCCTGGGGCGGCGCAAGCGGAGCGGCGGGCGTCAGGACAGCCGGTTCTGGACGGCCGTGCTGCGGCGCGTCCTCGCCAAGCCGGTGGTCGCCGTCGTCGTGGCGGCCGGTGCGCTGCTGGCCGTCTCGGCTCCCGCGCTCGGCATGAAGACGCAACAGCTCACCCTGGACCAGGAGTTCGGCGACTCGCTGCCCATCGTGCAGACGTACAACCGGCTCAACGACGCCTTCCCGGGCGGTTCCGAACCGGCCGAGGTGATCGTCAAGGCGCACGACATCAACGCGCCGGAGGTGAAGTCCGCGCTCGCCGACTTCCGCGACCGGGCGATCAGTTCGGGCGCCTCACGGGGCCCGGTGGAGATCAAGCTGCACGACGCGCAGAACATCGCGTTCGTCTACGTCCCGCTCGTCGGCGGCTCCGATCAGGACAAGGCGGGCGCGAGCCTGGACACGCTGCGCGACGAGGTGCGTCCGGCCACGCTCGGCAAGGTCGACGGTCTCGAGGCGCCCATCACCGGGCAGGTGGCCGGGTCGAAGGACTTCAACGACCAACTGGCCGGTGCCGTCGTCCCGGTGTTCGCGTTCGTCGTGGTCTTCGCCTTCGTCCTGATGCTGCTGTCGTTCCGTTCGCTGACCATCGCGGTCACGTCGATCGTGCTGAACCTGCTGTCGGTGGGCGCCGCGTACGGCATTCTCGTCGCGGTCTTCCAGCACGGCTGGGGCGCGTCCCTGGTGGGCGCGGAGGGCGTCGGCGCGATCATCACCTGGCTGCCGCTGTTCCTCTTCGTGATCCTGTTCGGCCTGTCGATGGACTACCACGTGTTCGTGGTCTCCCGGATCCGCGAGGCGCGGCTGCGGGGCCTTGCGACGAAGGACGCGATCCGGCACGGCGTGGTCACCACGGCCGGGGTGGTCACCAGTGCCGCGGTCATCATGGTCGCCGTGTTCGCGATCTTCGGGACGCTGTCCATGCAGTCCATGAAGCAGATGGGCGTCGGCCTCGCGGCCGCGGTGCTCATCGACGCGACGATCATCCGGGGCGTACTGCTGCCGGCCGTGATGGCGCTGCTCGGCGAGCGCAACTGGTACCTGCCGACGTGGCTGCACCGGCTGCCGGATCTCACGCACGACGAGACCCCGCAGGCGGTCGCCGCACCGGCGGCGCGGGACGACGAGGGCGAGCGCCTCAAGGTCTGATCGCCGCGGTGGCGGGGAAGGGCCCGTCGGTTGCCGGGGCCGGCAAC
>NZ_JBEXSH010001070.1:0-2673 GCF_040613555.1 Streptomyces sp. NPDC006265 | reverse complement strand
GGCGGGGGAGGAGCGCCCGGCCACCTTCGAGGCACGTCCAGCGCAGGCAGCCCGTCCGGCTATTGAGGACGAGGCCGTCCAGGCCGAAGGGGGGTCCGGGGGCGCAGCCCTCAGCGGGGTCGAAGGTGCGCAGTCCCTTCCCGATGGGACGGGTGGGGACGGCGGGGGCGAATCAACCCAGCCCTTCCGCCACCCCACCAGAGGCCGGATCCACCGCGACGAACCCCTCACCTTCACCTTCGACGGCACCGAGTACCAGGGCTACCAGGGCGACACCCTCGCCTCCGCCCTCCTCGCCAACGGCGTCATCCAGACCGGCACCAGCATCAAACTGGGCCGCCCCCGCGGCATCTTCTCGGCAGGCGTCGAGGAACCCAACGCGGTCGTCCAGATCGAGGAACCGTTCCCCGAGCCCATGCTCCCGGCCACCACCGTCGAGCTCTACGACGGCCTCGTCGCGAGCAGCCTCCCCGGCCAGGGCCGCCTCGCCACCGAACCGGACCCGGCCCGCTACGACGCCGTGCACACCCACTGCGACCTCCTGGTCGTCGGCGCCGGCCCGGCCGGACTCGCCGCAGCGGCAGCCGCCGCCCGATCAGGCGCCCGCGTCATCCTCGCCGACGACCAGCCGGATCCCGGCGGCAGCCTCCTCGGCACCGGTGAACTCCTCGACTGGGTCGCCGAGACGACCGCCCGGCTCGACGCCGCCCCCGACGTACGCGTCCTGCGCCGCACCACGGTTTTCGGCTACTACGACGACAACCACCTGCTCGCCGTCGAGCGCCGCACCAACCACCTCGGCGCCGCGGCTCCCGAGAAGGTCTCCCGGGAGCGTGTCCACCGCATCCGGGCCCGCCACGTGGTCCTGGCCACCGGCGCCCACGAACGCTCGCTGGCCTTCGCGGACAACGACCGGCCCGGCGTGATGCTGGCTGCTTCGGCCCGCGCCTACGTCAACCGCCACGGCGTCCTGCCCGGCCGCCACGCGGTCGTCTTCACCACCAACGACAGCGCCTACGCGGTGGCGCTGGACCTCGCCGCGGCGGGCGTCGCCATCGAGGCCGTGGTCGACACCCGTCCCGAGCCGGGGGCGTGGGCCGAGCGCACCCGCCGGGCCGGCATCGAGGTGCTGACGGGCCACGCGGTCACCGCCACGGAAGGCGCCCCCCGGCTCACCTCCGTGACCGTCGCCCCGTACGGACACTCCGAGGGGCAGCGGGAGTTCGCCGCCGACCTGCTCCTGGTCTCCGGCGGCTGGAACCCGGTGGCGCACCTGTTCAGCCAGGCAGGAGGCAAGCTCCGCTACGACGAGGGGCTCGGCACCTTCGTCCCCGACACCTCCCGGCAGGCCGTCGAGGTCGCGGGCGGCGCGAGCGGCGTCTTCGATCTGGCGCGCGTTCTCGCCCAGGGGGCCGCCGCCGGTACCCGCGCGATCGAGGCCGAGGGCTACACCCCGGGGGAGGCCCAGCTGCCCCAGGTGGCGACACAGCCGCAGACACCGCCCATGCGGGTCTTCGCCGTCCCGGGCCGGGAAGGCGCCCCGCGCTTCGTCGACCTGCAACGCGACGTCACCGTCGACGACCTGGCCCGGGCGACCGGCGCCGGCATGCGATCCGTCGAGCACACCAAGCGCTACACCACGGCCGGCACGGCGAACGACCAGGGCAAGACCTCCGGAGTCCTGGCCAGTGGCGTCGTCGCCGAACTGCTCGGCGTGGACATCTCCGCGCTCGGCACGACCACGTTCCGCCCGCCGTACACCCCCGTCTCCTTCGCCGCCCTCGCCGGCCGCGACCGTGGTGCCCTGCTCGACCCGATCCGCACCACCGCCCTGCACGAGTGGCATGTCGCGCACGGCGCCCTGTTGGAGAACGTCGGCCAGTGGAAGCGGCCCTGGTACTACCCGCGGGACGGTGAGGGCATGGAGACGGCTGTGCTGCGCGAGTGCGCCGCCGCCCGTGAGGGTGTCGCCTTCATGGACGCCTCCACCCTCGGCAAGATCGATGTCCAGGGCCCGGACGCCGGCGTCTTCCTCGACCTGCTGTACACCAACATGATGAGCACCCTGAAGGTCGGCATGATCCGCTACGGCGTGATGTGCCGCCCGGACGGGATGGTCTTCGACGACGGCACGGTGATCCGCCTCGACCAGGACCGTTACCTGGTCACCACCACGACGGGCAACGCCGCCGCCGTACTGGACTGGATGGAGGAATGGCTCCAGACGGAGTGGCCCGAACTGCGTGTCCACTGCACGTCGGTGACCGAGCAGTGGGCCACCGTCGCCCTGGTCGGCCCGCGCTCCCGCGAGGTCCTCGGCTCGCTCGCGCCCCGACTCGCCGTAGCCAACGAGGACTTCCCGTTCATGGCGTGGCGCGAGACGACCGTCGCCGGCATCGACGCGCGAGTGTGCCGGATCAGCTTCTCCGGCGAACTCGCCTACGAGATCAACGTGTCACCGTGGGAGGCCCTCGCCCTGTGGGAGGCGCTGTACGAGGCCGGGGCCCCGTACGGCATCACCCCGTACGGCACGGAGACCATGCACGTCCTGCGTGCGGAGAAGGGCTATCCGATCGTAGAGTTCGTCCACGTCGGCGGCGACGAATGCCCCAAGGACCAGTGGCGGCGGTCGGAGACCGCCCAGGCGCGGATCAGGGAACTCGGGCTCGCGGA
>NZ_JBEXSH010001069.1:0-2683 GCF_040613555.1 Streptomyces sp. NPDC006265 | reverse complement strand
GGCCGAGCATCCGGTCGGGGGCCGACACTCCGGCCGCGGCCAGCAGCTCCATGGACTGGGCGACCAGCGTGACCAGGTGGTTGGCGCCGAGGGCGAGGGCCGCGTGGTAGAGCGGGCGGTTCTCCTCGGAGATCCACTCCGGCTCGCCGCCCATCTCGATGACGAGGGCCTCGGCGGCGAGGCGCAGCTCCTCGGGGGCGGTGACGCCGAAGGAGCAGCCGGCCAGCCGCTGGACGTCCACGGGCGTGCCCGTGAAGGTCATCGCGGGGTGCAGGGCGAGCGGCAGGGCGCCCGCGCGCAGGGCGGGGTCGAGGACCCGCGCGCCGTACCGCCCGGAGGTGTGGACCAGGAGCTGCCCCGGCCGCACGGATCCGGTGTCGGCGAGGCCGGTGACCAGGCCGGGCAGGGCGTCGTCGGGAACGGTCAGCAGCACCAGGTCGGACCGCTGGAGCACCTCGGCGGGCGGCATCACCGGCACGTCGGGCAGCAGTTGCCCGGCGCGGCGCCGGGAGGCCTCCGAGACCGCGGAGACGGCGACCGGGCGGTGCCCGGCGAGCTGCAGGGCCGCCGCCAGCGCGGGACCCACGCGGCCGGCGCCGACGACGCCGACGGTGAGCCGCGCGGGGCGGTCCTTGGGGTCTGGCTGTGGGGTTGTGTTCACTCGACGGCGGCCTTCCCGTTCCAGTCCGCTCCGGGTACCGGACGATTTCTCGTCATGTTAACGCGATCGGTTCGAGGGGCGTTCGGTCGTCCACAGGCTGTGCACGTCCGTGCGGCCTTCCCGGGGCGGCGTAGGAAATGTGGATGCCCGGCCGCACACGCGCGGGAGAGGATCCGGGCATGACCCATACGGCGGAACACAACGATCAGGTGACGGACGAGGACCGGGGCGCACGGCTGCGTGAGCGGCGGCTGGCCGCCCACCGCACGGCCCGGCGCGTGTTCGCGCGTTTCGGCTTCCACCGCACGCTCCGGGAGCGCCTGGCGGTGCTGGCGGAGGCGGAGGGTGTCCACGACCTGGACGAGCTGTCCGACGTGTACGGCGATGGTGTCGTCGAGGCGCTGGAGACGAAGGTCGCCGGGCTGCTCGGCACCGAGGCGGCGGTGTTCTTCCCGACGGGCACGATGGCCCAGCAGGTGGCCCTGCGCTGCTGGGCGGGCCGCACCGGGAACCCGACCGTCGCCCTGCACGCGCTCAGCCATCCCGAGGTGCACGAGCGGAACGCGTTCAGCGAGGTGGGCGGCCTGCGCCCGGTGCGGCTGACCGGGGAGCCGCGGCTGCCGACCGCCGCCGAGGTGCGCGATTTCGAGGAGCCGTTCGGGGCGCTGATGCTGGAACTTCCCCTCAGGGACGCCGGTTTCGTACTGCCCACCTGGGAGGAGCTCACCGAGGTCGTCGAGGCCGCGCGGGAACGGGACGCGGTGGTGCACTTCGACGGGGCCCGCCTGTGGGAGTCCACCGTCCACTTCGGCCGGACCCTGGAGGAGATCGCGGGCCTGGCCGACAGCGTCTACGTGTCGTTCTACAAGTCCCTGGAGGGCTTCGGGGGCGCTGCTCTCGCCGGCCCGAAGGAGCTCGTCGAGGAGGCGAGGACCTGGCGCCACCGGTACGGCGGGATGGTCTTCCAGCAGTTCCCCACGGCGCTCTCGGCGCTGGTCGGGCTGGAGCGGCAACTGCCCCGGCTGCCGGAGTACGTGGCCCACGCCCGCGTGGTGGCCGCCGCCCTGCGCGAGGGGTTCGCGGCGGCCGGGGTGCCGTGGGCGCGCGTGCACCCGGAGGTGCCGCACACCCACGACTTCCAGGTGTGGCTGCCGTACGAGCCGGACGTCCTCGCGGAGGCGGCGGTCCGCACGGCCGAGGAGACCGGGGTCCTCCTGTTCGGAGGCGCCTGGGACCGGGGCGGGCCCGGCCTGGCGCTCACGGAGGTGCATGTGCGGGCCGACGGGCTGGAGTGGACGGCCGAGGACGTGAAGGCGGCGGTGGCGGAGTTCACGGCCCGGCTGTCGGAGCAGGTCGGGTAGGGCGCCGCCGCCACCGGCTCAGGGCGTCCCGGAGCCCGCGGTGGGCCGGGCGGCCGGCGAGGACCGCGCGGAACCGCCGTGCGTCGCGCCATTGCCGTACGACCTGCCCGTCGTGCGTGCCCGGCGCGGGCGGTGCGGGTGCGCCGAGGGTCCGGGCGCGGTAGGCGTCGAGGAGGTGCTGCTGCGTGATGCTCATGGTGGATCGCCTCTGGGGGACGGGGTGTTGGAGGTCCGAAGGCTCCGCGGCGGCCCCGGTGGTCCCATCGTGCGCCCGCACCGGGGGCGGCGTCGCGTCGTTTGACGAGGCGCGTCAATCGACGGGGGCGTTGTCGGTGGCCGGGTGCACCATGAGGGCATGAGCGTGCATATCGACATCACGGGGCTGCGGCCGGAGGAGGCCGCCGTCGTGCCCTCGCCCCTGGCCGAGCTGGGCATGGCGCTGCACGCGCTGTCCGAACCCGCCCACCACCCGGGCCTGCAGGGCTGGGTGACGGGCGTGACGGCCCGGCTCGACCCGCATCTGGCCGACCGGATGTGCGAGGCCTGTGGCGGACGACGTTCTCGGACTTCGAGCTCGCGGACCGACCGGTCGGCGCGGACATGCTGGAGCGGGCGGAGGAGCTGTCGGTCGACTCGGTGCGCATGCCCGTGCTGGCCCCGA
>NZ_JBEXSH010001068.1:0-2699 GCF_040613555.1 Streptomyces sp. NPDC006265 | reverse complement strand
GTCGACCCGCGCGACGACGACCATCACGTGCGCTGGGCGGGCCCCACGCGCGCGTGGTGGGCCGACCGGCTCGGCGTCGACGAGACGGCGGCCCAGGCGATCGTCTGCGCGGCCGTGCGTGAGACGTACGAGGAGGCGGGCGTGCTGCTCGCCGGACCGGCGGCCGACTCGGTCGTCGGCGACACCACGGGAACCGACTGGGAGGCCGACCGGGCCGCCCTGGTCGCCCGGGACCTGTCCTTCGCGGAGTTCCTGGACCGCCGAGGCCTGGTTTTGCGCTCCGATCTGCTGGGCGCCTGGACCCGCTGGATCACCCCGGAGTTCGAGGCCCGGCGCTACGACACCTGGTTCTTCGTGGCCGCGCTCCCCGAGGGCCAGCGCACCCGCAACGCCTCCACGGAGGCCGACCGGACGGTGTGGATCACGCCGGGCGAGGCAGCCGCCGGGTACGACAAGGGCGAGCTGCTGATGATGCCGCCGACGATCGCGACCCTGCGCCAGCTGGCGGCGTACGAGACGGCCGGCCGGGCGCTCGACGCAGCCCCGGAGCGTGACCTCACGCCCGTCCTGGCCACCGCCCGCCTGGTGGACGGCGAGCTCGTGCTCTCCTGGCCGGGCCATGACGAGTTCACCAAGCACATCCCGACCGGTGGAGCCACCGCATGACGGACGCAAGCGCCCTTCCCGGCCAGCCCCGCGGCGGGGTCCTCTCGGGGCCCGCCACCGCGCGGGCCGTCAACGTCCTGGCTCCCAATGCGTCGGCGATGACCCTGGACGGCACCAACACCTGGATCGTCTCCGAGCCCGACTCGGACCTGGCCGTGGTGATCGACCCGGGGCCGCTGGACGACACGCACCTGCGCCGGGTTCTCGCCACCGCCGAACAGGCCGGCAAGCGCGTCGCCCTCACCCTGCTGACCCACGGCCACCCCGACCACGCGGAGGGTGCCGTCCGGTTCGCCGAGCTGACCGGCACCCGCGTGCGGGCCCTCGACCCGGCACTGCGGCTGGGCGACGAGGGTCTGGCCGCAGGGGACGTGATCACGACCGGCGGGCTGGAACTGCGTGTCGTGCCGACCCCCGGCCACACCGCCGACTCCCTCTCCTTCCACCTCCCGGCCGACCGGGCGGTCCTCACCGGCGACACGATCCTCGGCCGCGGCACGACGGTCGTGGCGCACCCCGACGGCCGACTCGGCGACTACCTGGACTCCCTGCGCCGCTTGCGCTCCCTCACGGTCGACGACGGCGTCCACATCGTCCTGCCGGGCCACGGCCCGGTCCTGGACGACGCCCAGGGTGTCGTCGAGTACTACCTCGCCCACCGCGCCACCCGCCTCGCCCAGGTCGAGACGGCCGTCGAGGACGGCTACCGCACCCCTCCACAGGTCGTCGCCCACGTCTACGCCGACGTGGACCGCTCCCTGTGGCCGGCGGCGGAACTGTCGGTACGCGCGCAGATGGACTATCTGGAGGAGCACGGGCTCATCTGAACCCGTCCGGATACGACGTCGGGCCCCGTCTCGTGAGGAGACGGGGCCCGATGACGTACGGCCGGGTGTGCGCGTCAGCGTGAGCGCTTGGCGAGGCGCTCCACGTCCAGGAGGATCACCGCGCGGGCCTCCAGACGCAGCCAGCCGCGCTGGGCGAAGTCCGCGAGGGCCTTGTTGACCGTCTCGCGGGACGCGCCGACCAGTTGGGCCAGCTCCTCCTGCGTGAGGTCGTGCACGACGTGGATGCCCTCCTCGGACTGCACGCCGAACCGGCGCGACAGGTCGAGCAGGGCGCGGGCGACACGGCCCGGGACATCCGAGAAGACGAGGTCGGACATCGCGTCGTTGGTCTTGCGCAGCCGGCGCGCGACGGCGCGCAGGAGCGCCGTGGCCACCTCCGGGCGAACGTTCAGCCAGGGCTGGAGGTCGCCGTGGCCGAGGCCGAGCAGCTTGACCTCGGTCAGTGCCGTGGCCGTCGCGGTGCGCGGGCCCGGGTCGAACAGCGAGAGCTCGCCGATGAGCTCGCTGGGGCCGACCACGGCCAGCATGTTCTCGCGACCGTCGGGGGATGTGCGGTGGAGCTTCACCTTGCCCTCTGTGACCACGTACAGGCGGTCACCGGGGTCGCCCTCATGGAACAGTGAGTCACCGCGGGCGAGGGTCACCTCACTCATGGAGGCGCGGAGCTCCGCGGCCTGCTCGTCATCGAGCGCCGCGAAGAGCGGATTGCGCCGCAGAACGTCGTCCACGAGTTCTCTCCTATTCGACCTGCTCAGGGGATCTTGCTCCCCCGTGTACCGAGGGACCGTGGTGCCCATTTTGTCGGGCGGTCCAAACAGTGTGATCTGTCACAAGGATGCCGCACACGTGTCCCGGGGTACGCGGCAGGGGTCCAATTGGGCGCCGGTCCTCAGGGGCCGGGGCGGATGTCGGTGCCGGGCCTTAGGCTGGCCGGGTGTCCAAATCGCCGGTGAGAGCACAGGCCGAGGGGGCTGCGCGGGTGGTTGTACGTCGCGATTCCGCTGTGGGCGAACAGAGCCCCGATGGCGGTAGGAAAACGGCGAAAGAGAACAAGACGGAACCGGTGAAGAAGACGGCGCCGGCGAAGAAGGCCGTGTCTACGAGCACCGAGACCGTCTCCAGGCCGTGCCGGTCCCAGTAGAGCTGCGCGAGGTCCTCGCCGAAGCACTTGGACAGGCCGTAGAA
>NZ_JBEXSH010001067.1:0-2699 GCF_040613555.1 Streptomyces sp. NPDC006265 | reverse complement strand
GACGCCGATGGCGCCCGCGATGCCGGTGCCCAGGGCCACGAACAGGAACCGGTCCGCGCCCCGGCCCGCGCCGACCCGCCCCTCGGCGAGGCCGCCGGTGCGCACGTCGTGGCCGAGGGCGACCGGGACGCCGAGCCGCTGTGCCAGCAGGTCGCGCAGCGGGACATCGCGCCAGCCGAGGTTGGCCGCGTAGACGGCGACGCCGTGCGCCTCGTCGACGATGCCCGGGACGGCAACGCCGGCGGCGGACGCGGGCGTGCCGAAGTGCTCGGCGCCGTACGCGCGCAGCTCGGCGGCCAAGTCGAGGATGCCCGCGACGACGGCGTCCGGTCCCCGGGCGCGTCCGGTGGCCCGGCGGGCCCGGTGCAGCACCTCGCCCCCCGGCCCGGCCAGCGCGGCCTTCATTCCGGTGCCGCCCACGTCGAGGGCGATGACATGTCTCACGGGGAACAGTGTGACCCGGGGACCCGCAAGAGGTCTAGTCCACTCACGTGGTGTAGACCTTGTTCCGGATATCGAAATGTTTCGGCGGCGGTGACGCCGGGGTTGGGGAAGAGCAGCGGTGCAGCGTCGGCGGATGGCAGGAACGATCGCGGTGGTGTCCGCACTGGGCATGACGGCGGTCCTCGGCGGCTGCGGCGTCACGGGCGGCTCGGCCGACGTGACCCTGAAGCTGGTCGCCGCCGACTACGGCGACAACGCGGCCAACAGCTCGAAGAAGTACTGGGACAAGCTCGTCGAGGAGTACGAGGCCGACCACCCCGACGTCAAGGTCGACGTCAGCGTCTACTCCTGGAACGACGTCGACCGCAAGGTCAGGGAGATGGTCGCCGCCGGTGACCCGCCGGACATGGCGCAGATCGGCGCGTACGCCGACTACGCCGCCCAGGACCGGCTCTACAAGGCCGACGACCTGCTCTCCATACGCACGCAGGCCGACTTCGTCGGGCAGCTGGCCTCAGCGGGCCAGGTGAAGGGCGTGCAGTACGGGCTGCCGTTCGCCGCCTCCACTCGCGTCCTCTTCTACAACAAGACCCTCTTCGCCAAGGCCGGCATCACCCCGCCCGAGTCCTGGGACGACCTGGCCGAGGACGCCGAGGCGCTCAAGGCGAAGGGCGTGAAGTACCCGTACGCGCTGCCGCTGGGCCCCGAGGAGGCGCAGGCCGAGACCATGCAGTGGATGCTCAGCGGCGGGGGCGGCTACACCGACGGCGTCGACAGCTACGGCTTCGACTCCCCCGAGAACATCGACACCTTCTCCTGGCTGAAGGAGGACCTGGTGGGCAAGGACCTGACCGGGCCGGTCGCACCCGGCGAGCTGAACCGGGCCGGGGCGTTCGCCGCCTTCGCCAAGGGCCAGGTCGGGATGCTCAACGGCCACCCCTCGCTGATGAAGATCGCCGCCAATCACGGCGTCAAGTACGGGATGGTGCCCACGCCGGGCAAGGAGGGCCCGAGCAGGTCCACGCTCGGCGTCACCGACTGGATGACGGCGTTCCGCAAGAACGGCCACCGCGACCAGGTGGGCGACTTCCTCGACTTCGTCTACAGCGAGAAGAACGTGCTGGCCTTCTCCCGCGAGTACGACCTGCTGCCGGTCACCTCCTCCGCGTCCGGCACGATGGCCGCCTCCGACGAGGACCGGCACCTCAGGCCGTTCCTGGAGGAGCTGCTGGCCTCCGAGCTCTACCCGGTCGGCAAGACGTCCTGGGCCGACGTCAGTTCCCAGGTCAAGCAGCAGATCGGCAAGGCCGTCGCGCCCGGCGGCAGCCCCTCGGGCGTCCTCGGCCACCTCCAGGCGGCGGCCGTCCGGGCGGAGAGCGCGGAGTAGCTCCGCTGTCGGTGGCAGGCGTTACGGTGCCGTGCATGGACGAGGACACGGGTGAGCAGGGGCTCGGGCGCAGGGAGCGGGACATCCTCGCGCTCGAACGCCGGGGCTTCTCCGGGCCCGGGGCGAAGGAACGGGCCATACGTGAGGAGCTGGACCTCGCCCCCGTTCGCTACTACCAGCTTCTCAACGCCCTGCTGGACGACGCTCGGGCGTTGGCGCATGATCCGGTGACGGTGAATCGGCTGCGGCGGGTTCGGGAGCGGCGTCGGTCTGAGCGGTGAGGGCCGTGGGGCGTCCGGCTGTCGTATGGGTGCGGGTGCGTCGTGGTTGTTCGCGCCCCGCGGCGGAGCCGCATGTCGATGCTGTCCCGCGCCCCTGAGAGGGACGTGTCCTTCAGCCGATCCGGTCCGCCAAGGACCTCAGCAGCTCCACGACCCCCTCCGGGCCGTTCACCACCACGTCCGCCCGCTCCCTGAGTTCGGTCACCTCGTCGCTGCCGCTGCACACCAGCAGGCCCGGGGTGCCGGTCGTGCGGAGGGTGTCGAGGGCGGAGTAGGCGGGCAGGTCGCCCAGGTCGTCGCCGGCGTAGAGGACGGATCCGGCGTCGATCTCGCGGGCGAACTCGCTCAGCGCGACGCCCTTGTCCATGCCGGGCGGGCGCAGTTCGAGGACCATGCGGCCGGGCTCGACGATCAGGCCGTGCCGGGTCGCCAGGTCGGTGAGCGGCTCGCGCAGGGCGTCGAAGGCGGCCTGCGGGTCGGCGGCCCGGCGGGTGTTCTCCTCGCCGGTGATCAGGCCGTCGACCGCGGAGAACTGGCCGGTCACGCCGATCGCGGCGCGTATGGCCTGCGGGTCGGCGGCGAGGTCG
>NZ_JBEXSH010001066.1:0-2708 GCF_040613555.1 Streptomyces sp. NPDC006265 | reverse complement strand
CCGGAACCGGGCCGGTAGCCAAGCCGCGGAGCTGGATGCACGCGCCCGCTCCATGCTGAGCCAGGCGTAACCGGCGGGTACCCCCCACCTGGACCGGGTCATGCTCCACTACGTCCTCGGCGGCCTGCCCACCGACGACACCGACCTCAGCGCGCTGTGGGTGGGGATGCCCCCCACCTCGGCCCCCGACCCGGAGACGGGCAGGCTGTTCTTCCTGAAGTTCTCCGAGCAGGGCATGCACCGCCTCGCGGTCCCGCTCGACGGGCCGGTCGGGGACCTGCTCGACGCGCTGTCGATGGGGCCGCGCAGGTTCCCGGCGGTCGTCGCACACGTCGCCGCCCGGGCCGGCTGCCCCGCCGGGGAGGCCGAGCGGCGCGTACGGCAGGCCCTGCACCAGGGCGTGCTGTGCACGTTCGGCAGGCCCGAGGAGGAGAGCGCCGCGGGCGACTACGACGACCTGCTGACGTTTCCCGACACCGAGCAGCGGTCCGGCGTCAGGGAGTTGGCCAAGCGGGTGCGCGCCGGGCTGCCCCGGGTGACCGAGGCCCCGGCCGCCGAGCGGGGCGCGTTGCTGGCCGGACTGCGCGGCGACCTCGGCCGGTTCAGCCAGGCTGCGGGCCGCCCGGCGCACATCACGGTCGAGGAGGACTACGTCATGCCGCCGCTCAAGGTGGCGGCCTCCGACTGGCACGACCCGCTGGCCGACCTCGGCCCCGCGGTGGAGCTCCTGACCGTTTTCGACTGGCTGCACGACGTACGGGTTCTGATGACCGCCGCGTTCACGGAGCGGTTCGGGGCCGGGGCGAACGTGCCGCTCGCCGAGCACGCGGCGTTCATCGTGGGCGAGGTCTCCCGGCGGGCCGCCGCGATGGCGGCCGTGTACGGGCCCGAGGGCACCGGCCAGGCCGCCGCGCTGTCCGGGATCGGACCGGCGGACGGCTGCCTGGAGCGCATGTACCTGCTGCGCCGCGAGCTGTCCGAGGAGGTGCACGGCCTCCTCACCAAGACGGCCCAGGCCGGTGAGGACACCCTGCGGCTCACCGCGGCGGACGTCGCCGAGCTGACCCGGGCGCTGCCCGACCGCTTCCGCAGCGACCCACTGATCTACGGGGTACTGCTCCAGCAGGCCGGCGACCAGCTCGTCCTCAACGACGGACTGCCGGGCCACGGCATGCTGTACGCGCGTTTCCTGGAGGCCGACCGCCGCCAGGGCGGCCGCGCCCTGCCCCGCCTGGCCGACCGTCTGAACCGCTTCTACGGCCACGACGGCACCCGCATCGCCGAGGACCTGGGCCTGCACCGCCTCAACGTCAACGCGCACACCCCGGTGCTGCCGGGCGGCCTCACCGCCGAGGACTGGTTCACGCTGCGCCTGGCGCACGACCCGGAGACCGACACGCTGCGGGTCGAGGACGCCGACGGCGCGCCGCTGCGGGTGCTGCCGCTGGGCACCGGCCACCCGGGCCTGTTCCCGCCGCCGCTGTCGGTCGCCTCCGGCCTGGTGATCAGCGGCCGGCTCTTCAACAGCCTGCCCAACTCCTGGCACGCGGCGACCCCGTGGGACGGCAAGCACACCCGGGTCGCACCGCGCATGGCGGTCGGCGACGTCCTCATCGGACGCCGCCGCTGGTACGGCGGTGCCGAACTGGACACGGCGGTGGCCGCCGGGCCCGACGAACACGAACGGCTTCTCGGACTGACCGCCTGGCGCTCCCGCCACGGCGTCCCCGAAGAGGTCGTCATCAAGTCGGCACCGGAGGACGAGGGCCCGCTCTCGGTGGGCGCCCCCGACGTCCAGTCCAAGCGCCTGGCCCAGAAGCCGCAGTACGTCGACCTGTCCAGCGCGCTCGCGGTGCGGGTCCTGCCGCGGATGCTGGAGCGCCGCGGCGCCGGCACGAGCTATCTGGAGGAGGCCCTGCCCGGCGTCACCGACGGCACCCACGCCACGGAGTGGGTGCTCGAAGTGGGGCGCGAGGCCGGAGGCCGCTTCGTGTACGAACCGGCGAACACCGGGGCAGCGGAAGGAGTCCGGCCATGACCGTGACCGATGTGGAGAGGAACGCGGTCGAGTCGCCCCCGGCCGCCGCGCCGCTCAGGGCCCGGCCCGGGCTGCACTACGCGCCCGTGCCGGGGGGCGTCTACTTCAGCGGGACGCGCGGGCAGTTCGTGCTGCGCGGCTCGGAGCTGCTGTACGCGGTGGCGGACGGCTGTGTGCCGCTGCTGCGGGCGGGGACGACGGAGGACGCGCTGGTCGCCGAGTTCGGCACCGAGCGCGCCCGGCCCGCCGTACGGCATCTGCTCGGCAAGCTCCGGGAGAACGGCCTGCTGCTCGACCCGGCCGCGCTCACCGAGCCGGAACCGCCCGCCGAACTGGCCGCCCGGCACGCCGACACGCTGGCCCGGCTCACCGCCCGCCTCGACGACCCGTACGCGGCGTTCGCCCGCCTGCGCCGGGCCCGGGTGCGGCTGCACGGCCCGGCGACGGCGACGGCTCCGGCCCTGCGCGGACTGCGCCGGGCGGGCCTGACCGACGTGACGGCGACGGCCCTCCCGGAGCCGCCGACGCCCCTGGTCCCGGTCTGCGATCCCGCGATGTACGCGGACCCCGCCCTGCTGTCCGGCAGCAGCGGATCGGCAGCCGGCCCCCGGGCGGTGCACCACCCCCTGACTCCCGCCGGCGACCCGACGGTGCACCACCCTCTGACGTC
>NZ_JBEXSH010001065.1:0-2714 GCF_040613555.1 Streptomyces sp. NPDC006265 | reverse complement strand
AAACTTATTACCCTCTTCCCCTACCCGCCGCTCTTCCGATCTGTCGGTGTCCGCGGGGGGGTCCCCGCCCGGGCGGTGCACGTTGGCGGTGCGCAGGCCGGCCGCCGGCGCACCGCGCAGGTCCCAGGCGTGGGCGGCCACCATCAGCACGCGCTCCGGTGGGCATCCGGCGCTGTCGAGGGCGAGTCGGTACACCTCCGGCGCCGGCTTGTAGGCCAGGGCCGCCTCGGCGGACAAGGCCTGATGCCAGCGCAGCCCGGTATGCGCGTTGAGGTGCAGCAGGGTCGTGCGGCCGGCGTTGGACAGCCCGAGCACGGGGAACCGCCGGGCGAGCCGCTCCAGCCCGGCGGCGGAGTCCGGCCACGGGGGGCAGGCGCCGCCCCGCCATGGCCGGCCGGGCGACGGCCTCCGGGTCGGTGACTCCGGCGCGGCCGGCCACGAACCGGGCGGCCTCGGCGTCGAGGACCTCGGTGCTCGCGTACGGGCGCAGCCCCCGCCGGATGCGTTCCTGCTCCTGCTCGCCGTGCTGCTGCCACAGGTCGACGAGCTCGTCGACGGCCGCCGCGTCGGGCAGCCGTGTCGCTTCCTGTACGGCCGCGCGAAGGCCGCCGGGTTCGTCGACCATGGTGCCGAGGACGTCGAAGACGACGACGTCGATGCCGCGGATCTCCGCCATGCGTTCTCCCGGGTTTCGTCCACCGACCACCGCAGGGGTGCCGGCCTACTCCTGCGGCTGGGTCGCGATCTGGACCAGGTTGCCGCAGGTGTCGTCGAAGACGGCCGTGGTCACGGGGCCCATGTCCAGCGGTTCCTGGGTGAAGCGGACGCCGAGGCCGCTCAGGCGCGCGTACTCGGCCCGCACGTCGGCGACGGCGAACTGGGCGAGCGGGATGCCGTCGGCGGCGAGCGCGTCACGGTAGGGCTTGACGGCCGGGTGACCGGCGGGCTCCAGGAGCAGCTCCGTGCCGCCGGGGTTCTCGGGGGAGACGACGGTCAGCCACCGGTGCGTCTCGCCCAAGGGGACGTCGTACTTCTTCACGAAGCCGAGGACCTCGGTGTAGAAGCGCAGGGCCTCGGCCTGGTCGTCGACGAAGACGCTGGTGAGATGGATCTTCATGGGGTGCTCTCTTCGGGTCCGGGTGCCCCGCGGTCGAGCCATCGCGCGGTGATGTGGCGCAGCGGGGCCGCGTTCAGGTCGTGGAACTTGTAACGGCCCTCCCGTCTGGTCTCGACGAGCCCGGCGGCCTCCAGCACAGCGAGGTGCTGGGAGACCGCCTGGCGCGAGATGCCGAGCCGGTGCTTCATGCTCAGCCGCGAGCAGATCTCGAACAGCGTCTGCCCGGACTTCTCCGCGAGCTCGTCGAGGATGGTGCGACGGGTGGGGTCGGCCAAGGCTTTGAAAAGGTCATCGGCCACGACCCCAGGATAGGCAAGTGTCCACTTGCCTATCAAGGTCCTCCCGGCCCGTCCCTCAGAGCGACTCCCGCCACCCGTTCGTGATCGGCAGGCGGCGGTCCTTGCCGAAGCCCTTCGGGGAGATCTTCGTACCCGGCGGGTACTGGCGCCGCTTGTACTCGGCCGTGTCGACCATGCGCAGCGTCTTCGCGACCAGCTCCGCGTCGAACCCGGCCGCCACGATCTCGTCCGCGCCCCGGTCCCGGTCGACGTACAGCTCCAGGATCGCGTCCAGCACCGGGTAGTCGGGCAGCGAGTCCGTGTCCACCTGGCCCGGGCGCAGCTCCGCGCTCGGGGGCTTGCTGATGGAGCTCTCGGGGATCGGCGGGGTCTGGCCGCGCTCCCCGGCGGCCCGGTTGCGCCACTCGGCGAGGCGGAAGACCGACGTCTTGTAGACGTCCTTGATCGGGCCGTACGCCCCGACCGAGTCGCCGTAGAGCGTCGAGTAGCCGACCGCCAGCTCCGACTTGTTGCCGGGGGCCAGGACGATGTGGCCCTCCTGGTTGGAGATCGCCATGAGCAGCGTGCCGCGCAGGCGCGACTGGAGGTTCTCCTCCGCCAGGCCCGTGAGCCCCAGCGAGCCCATGTAGGCGTCGAACATCGGCTCGATCGCGACCGTGCGGTAGTTCAGACCCGTGCGGCGGGCCAGTTCGGCCGCGTCGTCCTTGGAGTGGTCCGAGGAGTACTTCGACGGCATCGACACGCCGTACACGTTCTGCGCGCCCACCGCGTCGCACGCGATCGCCGCGACCAGCGCCGAGTCGATGCCGCCCGACAGGCCGATCAGGACCGAGGTGAAGCCGTTCTTCGCGACGTACGCCCGCAGGCCCACGACCAGCGCCGAGTAGACCTCCTCGTCGTCCTCCAGACGGTCCGCGTAGCCGCCCGTGAGCTCGGGCTCGTACGGGGCGAGCGGCTCCTGCGAGAGGACGACCCGGTCGATGCGCAGACCGTCGTCGACCACGCCCGTCGGCGCGTCCGCCGACGCCGCCGGCAGATCCAGGTCCAGGACCACGCACCCCTCGGAGAACTGCGGTGCCCGCGCCATGACCTCGCCGTCCCGGTCGACCACGATCGAGTCGCCGTCGAACACCAGCTCGTCCTGGCCGCCGATCATGGCCAGGTACGCCGTGGTGCAGCCGGCCTCCTGGGCCCGCTTGCGGACCAGCTCCAGGCGCGTGTCGTCCTTGTTGCGCTCATAGGGGGAGGCGTTGATCGAGACCAGCAGGCCCGCCTGCGCCGAACGGGCGGCGGGGACC
>NZ_JBEXSH010001064.1:0-2714 GCF_040613555.1 Streptomyces sp. NPDC006265 | reverse complement strand
GTCGGGCCAACCGGCCCTACCCCCTCGCCGCACGAGGGCGGTCGATTGCAACCGCTGTTCCGCGGGTGCCGCGCGGGCGACGCGCTGC
Source organism: Streptomyces sp. NPDC006265 (assembly GCF_040613555.1). NCBI lineage: Bacteria > Bacillati > Actinomycetota > Actinomycetes > Kitasatosporales > Streptomycetaceae > Streptomyces > Streptomyces sp. NPDC006265. The sequence continues at coordinate 2,626 of NZ_JBEXSH010001064.1, read as the reverse complement.
ACGGGGTGTGCGGCGGGACGAGCGGGTCCGAACCCAGGGACCCTCTGTCCGTCGCCAGGGACTCATGGCCCATGCCGCCGGTGAGCCCTGATGCGGACAGTGATGACAGGACGCCGGTCTGCAGGCAAGGGGCATGCGGTGCTCGTGCGATCCCGGTGGCGCACTACCACCATGAAGAGGAAAAGGACGGACAACATGGTCCAGCCGTTGAAGTCGAAGAGCGACAGCTCACCGTCGGGCGCACCGGTGTCCGGCCGGGCGTGGCAGATGCTTGCCCTGGCCACGGTCGGTTTCGCCGTGAACTTCTGGGCATGGGCACTGCTCAGCCCGCTGGGCCCGCGGTTCAAGGACGGCCTCGACCTGTCATCGTTCGAACAGTCGCTGCTGGTGGCGGTGCCGGTCGTCGTCGGCTCCCTGGGCCGCATCCCGGTCGGCGCGCTCACCGACCGGTTCGGCGGACGGGTCATGTTCCCGATTGTGTCGGCGGCCACCATCGTGCCGGTGCTCTACCTCGGCCTGGCCGGACACTCCTCCCTCGCCGCCCTGCTCATCGGCGGATTCTTCCTCGGTATCGGTGGCACCGCGTTCGCCGTCGGCGTGCCGCTCGTCAACGCCTGGTTCCCGCCCGAGCGGCGCGGCCTTGCCATCGGTGTCTTCGGCGCCGGCATGGGCGGCACCGCCATCAGCGCCCTGACCACCGTGAAGCTGGTCGACGCGAGCAGCGTGGCGACACCGTTCTTGATCACCGCCGCCGTGCTGGCCGTGTACGCCGTGGCCGCCGCGCTGCTGCTGCGTGACGCACCCGGCCGCACCGCGCCGACCGCGCCGCTGGCCCGCCGACTGGCCGCCACCGCCCGGCTGCCCATCACCTGGCAGGCGTCTGCGCTGTACGCGGTCGCGTTCGGCGGCTACGTCGCCTTCTCCGTCTACCTGCCCACCTACCTCAAGACCGGCTACGGCCTCACCCAGGCCGACGCCGCGAACCGCATGGCCGGGTTCGTGCTCCTCGCGGTGGCGATGCGCCCGATCGGCGGCTGGCTGTCCGACCGCGTCGGCCCGGTCCGGGTGCTGGCCGGCTCCCTGAGCGTGGTCGTGGTCGGAGCGGTCGTGCAGTCGTTCACCCTGGCCCTGGCGCCGGTGGGCACCATCGCGATTCTGGCCATGGCCGCCGCGCTCGGCGCGGGCAGCGGAGCGACCTTCGCCCTGGTGGCCCTGCGGACCCCGGCCAACCAGGTCGGTTCAGTCACCGGCGTGACCGGCGCCGCGGGCGGATTGGGCGGCTTCCTGCCGCCGCTGGTGATGGGCTCGCTGTACGGTGAGTACGGGACCTACGCGGCTGGTCTCGCCCTGCTGGCGATCGTGGCCGCCGCGGCGCTGGCCTTCACCCTCACAGGGGTCCGAGCTGCAGTCGAAGGCGCCGAGCGCAAGCAGCGCACCGGCCGCCGACGCGAGCACCGAACCGCAGGCACCACCGCCTAAGGGCGCGCGGACGCAACCCACGGGAACGAAGGACAGGGAGAAGACCGGTGTGCGAGTACTGCGGCTGCCAGGCCCTGGAGACCATCGACGAATTGACCCAGGAGCATGACGTGGTCGTCCGCCTGATCAGTCACCTCCGCCCCGCCCACCAAGAGGGCGGTGTGATCCGGATGGCGGAGGTCGCCCGGGAGATCGCGAGGGTGCTCGGCCCTCACACCCAGGTCGAGGAGCACGGCCTGTTCCCCGCCCTGGCCGGGGACTTCCCCGACCAGATCGCGGCCCTGGAAGCCGAGCACCGCCGCATCGAGGCGGTGCTGGCCGATGCCGCCGACGGCGCGACCCCCTCGGACCCGACCTGGCCGGACCGCCTGATGGAGGCGATGGCCCTGCTGCGCGACCACATCCTGAAGGAACAAGACGGCGTCTTCCCAGCCGCACTCGCCAACCTCAGCACCGAGGAATGGGAAGCGGTCGAGGCCACGCGCGCCAAGGCGGGCAGCACCTTGTCCCGGCCATCCGCCTAAAGGGGCCCGTCCGTCCGGCAGGGCTCCCGTACGTGTCCCATACCCTCGCTCCCCACGAGCGGGGGTACGGGCCTTTCCGGACGCGGGCATGGCTGCGCGGAGCCGGTGTAACCGCCCCTGCGTGCAGACGATCTTTGTCAGGCGCCGGGTTGTTCGTGGTGTGGCTGTTGACCCTCCGGGGGACTGCGGTCGTAGAGTCGTCTGCGGCCGGAACCGATCACAATTCGAACGGGCCGTGGCGCCCGGGGCGGAGTGGCACGGTGAGCACGGAGACCAGCCGGGAACAGACGCGGGCGAGCATGGACAGCGATCTGGCGGAAGCGCTGGTGCGCAGCCGCAGGTTCTTCACCCGGGCGGAGGTCTCCGACGACCTGCGCACCCTGCACCGAAAGGGCGGCCGGCAGGCGGACGAGTTCTACCGGGACCGCTGGTCGCACGACAAGGTCGTACGCTCCACCCACGGCGTGAACTGCACCGGCTCGTGCTCGTGGAAGGTATACGTCAAGGACGGCATCATCACCTGGGAGGCCCAACTGCCCTGGGGCAAGCGGGAGTGGGCGGAGCTGCTCGCGAAGGCGCGCCGATGACCGGGGGGCGCACGCCCTGGGTGGGTGACCTGGTCC
>NZ_JBEXSH010001063.1:0-2720 GCF_040613555.1 Streptomyces sp. NPDC006265 | reverse complement strand
GTGGTGATCTGGTCGCTGCGGCCGCCCTTGGGAGCCTGGACCGCCTCGGCCCGGGTGATCTTGCCGTTGCTCATCGTCAGGCGGACCTGCACGGCGCCGTACTGCGTCTGCGCCGCGTCACCGGTGACCGCGCCGTTCACGCCGCCCTGCGGGGCCTGCCCGGCCGCCGCGGGCGGCGCCTGCCCCGCCGCCTGGGCGGAGCCCGGGTCGGAGGCCGGCTTCAGCGACAGCAGCAGCACGATCCCGGAGACGGTGGCTGCGCCGGCGAGCACGGCACGCCGGACGGGGTGAGACTTCCTCATTGTTTCCCAAACTCCTGAAGGGCTGTAGTTGTCCCGAAACGCTCACATCTCGAACGACTCGTGATGGATACGGCGGGCGGGTACGCCCGCGCCGCGCAGTGCCTCGTAGACCGACTGGGCGAAGCCGGGCGGCCCGCACATGAAGACGTCGTGGTCGTCGATGTCCGGGATCTTGCGCTGGAGGGACTCCGCCGAGATGTCGGGGCGTTCTCCCTCCGGACTGTTGACCGCGTACATCAGCCGCGCGCCGCGCTCGTCGGCGATCTTGGCGAGTTCGCCCCACAGCGCCAGGTCCTGGGTGGTGTTGGCCCGGTAGAGAAGGGTGATGTCGCCGGACGCGCCCGGCAGCGTCTCGAACAGCGCCCGCATCGGGGGCCCGACGACGAGGAGGTCGGCTCCGGTCTGTCCGCCAACGCGCTCGGCGACGGCCCGGACGAGGAGGGCACGCAGGAAGCGGACTCGGCCATGACCGGCGACCAGGACGAAGACGAGTCCGGCCTGACCGCGGCCGCGTTCGGCGAGACCACGGCAGCCGCGACAGCGACCGAAGCGCGGATCATCCCCCGTCCCAGCGCCGCGACCTCCACCGTGCTGGCCGCGCTGGCTACCCCGCCGACCGAGCCCGAAGACCCCCAGGTCCAGGTCCTCGGCCCGGTGACCCTGACCGGCGCGCAGGGCCAGGTGGGCAGCAACCGGCGCAACCACCTTCTGGAGATCGCCGCCTGGCTCGTGCTGCACCCGGGCCTGGGCCGCCAGGACCTCGACAACGCGATCTGGCCCGGGCTGCGCAAGACCTCCAGCACCCGCAACACCGCGATCTCGCGGCTGCGCTCCTGGCTCGGCCCCAACCCCCACCTGCCCGCCGACGACCCCCAGGGCGCCTACCTCCCCGCGGTCACCGAAGGTGTCTACCGCCTGGGGCCCGCGGTGACCTCGGACTGGGACCGGTTCAAGGAGCTGTACCAGCAGGGCATGCACCACGACGGGCAGGACGCCGACGTCGCCCTCGCCCATGCCCTGGCCCTCGTGCGCGGCCGCCCCTTCGCGGACGTCGACCCCTCCAAGTACTGCTGGGCGGAGGCCGACATCCAGGAGATGATCAGTGCCATCGTTGATGTCGCCCACGAGCTCGCCGAGCGCCGCCGCCAGGTCCGCGACTACCGGGCGGCGGCCCAGGCCGTCACCAAGGGCATGCTCGTCGACTCCCAGAGCGAGCTGCTCTACCGGGACCTCTTCACCATCTGCCACGAGATGGGCGACCGCGAGGGCCTGGAGCGCGCGGCCGCCCAGCTAGCGCGGATCAACATGGAAGAGGGCGTTGATTCCTCGCCCGAGACCGTCGGCCTGCTCCGCACGCTCCTCAAGGGCGAGAGGATCAAGCCCACTTTGGGGTCCGCGGCCTCATGATCCATCCCAGATTCACTGACCTCCGGTGTCACACCGCACCGCTCGATCACACCTGTAGAGAGCGAGGGGCCTCTTCGGCCGTTCATCCGACGAAGGAGACCGCGCACATGAGCCGCCGCCGGCAGCACGCCTTCATCCCGCCCGCCGGGCCCACCACCCCGGCGGGCCTCACCAGGGAAGGAGGCCGCCGATGACCACCTTCCAGTGGGCGCTGCCCGCCAGCCTCGCCGTGGCCGGGATCGGCGCTGCGGCCACCGTCGCCATGGTGCTCGGCAACCGGCGCAGAGCCGCCGAGCAGAACGCCACCGCCGAGGAGCGCGCCCAGCTCGCCCTCCAGCGCCGCAACGCCTGGCAGCGCCGCCTCGCCGTGATCGCGCTCGGCGTCGGCTGTCTGATGATGTTCGTCCTCGCGGGCATCGCCGCCTGGCTCTCCTTCGGGGCGCAGCGCGAGTACGCCCACGCGCACAATGGCGGCGACTGGGACGCGGCGACCGGTTTCGCGCTGCTCCTGGACGCCGGCGCCCTCAGCCTCTCCCTCATCCGCTTCTTCGAGGCCCTGACCCTGCGCTCCTCCGCGATCACGCGGATCCTGCTGATGGGGTTCGTGTCCGCCTCGGCGGCGATGAACCTGCTCCACGCCCCCGGGGCGGGAGCCGGCAGCGCGTTCCTCGCGGTGGTTCCGCCGCTGGTGTACGCGATCCTGCTCGAGATGCTGCTGTACAAGATCGAGCAGGTCATCATGGGCCGGCAGAAGCGACGCAAAGCCGACCGGGACCGCGCCTACAGCCTGCTGCTGTGGTTGCCCTGGCCGATCGGCGCGCCGGTCAGGATGTGGAAGGCGTGGCGGGCCGAGCTCCTGGCGACCGTCGACAACGTCCGCGTGATCGGCTCCCAGCGCCCTCGCCCCTCCGCCGCCGCGGCCAAGGTGACCGTGGAGCGCGCCGACCCGGCGCCCGTCGTGGACCCCGCCGCGGTCGCCGCGGCTCCGGCCAACGCCCTGCCGGCCAGCAC
>NZ_JBEXSH010001062.1:0-2737 GCF_040613555.1 Streptomyces sp. NPDC006265 | reverse complement strand
GCTCTCGGCGTGCCGGCCGGAAGCCCTCGTACTGGACGTACTCGGGGTTTCGGCCGGTGCGCCGAGTGGGGGTCCCCCCTGCTCGAGCGGAGTCGAGAGCTTGGGGGAGCGTGCCGGGCGTCGCGACGGGGCGAACGTTGCCTGCCGCGGCACTAGCTGTTCCTGCCGGGGGTGTGGGGGCGTGGGTATGCCGCCGAGGCGTGCGCCGCCGTACTCGACTGGTTCGCCGGCACTTCCCCGGCGAGCCGGTGGTGCTCTGCACCCGGATCGCCAACGACCGCGCGCTGCGCCTCGCCGTGAAGTTGGGGTTCTCAGAGGTGGAGCGGTTCGAGGAGTACGGCGCCGAGCAGTGGTTCGGCGTGTGGTACACCCGGTCACCGCGTCCGGCTGAGTCCGGCGGCTCCGCCGAGCGGTGAAGCGCTGTCAGTGGTGGGTGGCAGCATCGGGCCCATGACGGACACGACGGCATTCGACTGGCGGTCATTCCTGCTCGGATGGAGCGAGGAGTGGGCGGATTCCTTGTCCGACGACGACACGCGGAGCGAGGACGACGAGGGCGCACGGCGGGCACGCCGACTGGGGTTCCCGCCCGCGTCCGAGGGGCGGATCGCCGCCATGGAGAAGCGCCTCGGCCGGCGGATGCCGCCGTCGTACCGGGAGTTCCTGAAGGTCAGTGACGGGTGGCGGCACGCGGGCGGATTCGTGTGGCTGCTGGCGGGGACCGCGGACGCACGCTGGCACAACGACGAGTCGGGACTCGGGTCCATGTACGAGGAGCACCTGGACGAGGACGCCGGGCCCGAGGAGCGGCGGGAGGCAGACATCTGGCGGCGCGGGCTGCAACTCGACGTCGAATCCGATGCCACCTACGTCCTCATGGATCCCGACGACGTGGACGAGGACGGCGAGTGGGCCGTCTACACGTGGGCGAGCTGGCGCGCCGCGCCACCCGAGCGGCACGAGAACTTCCATACGTTCATGTGGGACATGTACCGGGAGTTCCACCGCCTGCGGGCGAATCCGGGTGACGGGGAGCCGGCGTTCGTCAACGACACGACACGCAGGCTGGACGACCAGGTGGAGGAGGCCCGGCTGGAGGCGCTGCGCGGCGGCTGGGAGCAGGCCGGGAAAGCGTTGGACGAGGCCAAGGAATACGGCCGACCGCGGGCAGCCGGACTGCGTGACCAGATACGGCGCCTGCTCGGAGAGACCTACCTGGTGTCCTTCGAGGGGGTGGCGGCGGATCCGCGGTACGCGCGCGAGCTGCTGCCTCTGCTGGTCGCCGAGCACGCGGCGCACTCGTACCGGGACGACTCCACGCTGAGGTTCGATCTGCGGGGCGCTGACGACGCGCTGGTGTCCATGGCTCACGCGCTGCTGGACCGGATGAGGAACGGCACGTACCGGTACACGGCGGCCGGACCGTTCGGGGAGGCGGTCGAAAGGGCCCGGGAGCTGGCGCGGTGGGGAGACACCGACGGGGCTTGGCGGACACTGATCGCTGCCCTGCCCTTGTGGGAACCGCTGGGGCCGGACCACTTGGCGCCGCTGGGGTGGGTGGCCGATCCCGTGCTCGGGCCGCTGCTGACCCCGGAGCGGGGCCGCGAGCTGCTGTCCACGCCGAGGGGCGGGCAGACCGGGGAGGCACCGGGGCCGACGGCCGGTCTCGACCCGGGCGGCCTGGCGTGGCTCGCGGAGCCGGACCCGGGCAACAACCGCACGTCCTACCGGTTCGTCCTGGTGGAGGGAGTCGAGCCGGACGAGCTGCCGGAGCGTCTCACGGACGGGGACGCCACCGTACTGAACGACCCCATGACCTCCTGGGACGCGCACCGCGGCTCGCTGCGCGGCACGAGGGAATTCTCCTCCTACGACGGCAGGGCCCTCATGGCGGTCGGCCGGGCGGGCACCGGCTGGAGCTTCGCGTTCGACGGCCGTCCGGCGCCGTTCGACCGGCGGCGGTTCGTCTCCCCTGCCGCGGGCGCGAGCGGAGGCACCCGCGCGGTGGTGGTGTGGAGCGACCTGAGAGCCGGGCACCGGGAACGGTCATTCCACCTTTCGGTGGCGCGCGACGGCGTCGAGCAGTACGGGTTCACCTACGCGGACGGGGAGATCGGCCAGAGCGGGGAGATACCGCGGACGCTGGACCCGAGCCCGTTCTTCGGTGAGCGGGCCGACGGTGCCGAGGCGGAGCGGTCGCTGCTGGACGCGGTGGCGACCGAGTTCGGTGTCCGTCTGCCGCGCCACGCGATCGTGAGCGGGCGGCTGCACACGTTCGTGACCCGCTCCTGGACACGGCCCCCCAGGGACGGGGAGTCGTACATGGTGATGCGCGTCCACGGAGCGGCCCCGACGTCGGCGGGCGGCGACCCGTTGCCGGAGGAGGGCCCGGAGAGCAGGTAGGCAACCGCTGGGGACACGGCCCGCTTTCGTCGAGGACGGGCCGGTGGCACCGCGGCGCAGGCCCGCCCCGGCCCTCCCGGGTGGAACAATCGGCCGTACGAGTCCCAGCCGAGGAAGTCGGTCAGCACACCGTGGAACGACCAGCCGTCCCCTTTCCTCCCTCTCCGTGGCGCCTCACCGGCGACATGGTCGTCTCGCTGTGGCGCATCCCGACGGACGACCTGCCGTCCTGGCCCCTGCCCGCCACGATCACGTTCACGTAGTCGCGGCTGCGTAGCGCGTGGTCGGCGACCGAGAGCAGCGTGTTGGCGTCCGGCGGCAGATAGACCCGGAC
>NZ_JBEXSH010001061.1:0-2738 GCF_040613555.1 Streptomyces sp. NPDC006265 | reverse complement strand
CCCGGACCGGGTGGCCGCCCCTTTGATGTCACTCACTGGGTTCGTACACCGTCGGCGTACGAACGGCAGGGTTACTTGCCCTTGGCCGCTTCCTTGAGCTTCGAACCCGCGGAGACCTTCACGCTGTAACCGGCGGGGATCTGGATGGGCTCGCCGGTCTGCGGGTTGCGGGCGGTACGAGCGGCACGGTGCGTGCGCTCGAAGGTCAGGAAGCCGGGGATGGTGACCTTCTCGTCGCCCTTGGAGACGATGTCGCCGACGACGTCGGCGAACGCGGCCAGCACGGCGTCGGCGTCCTTGCGAGTCACCTCGGCGCGGTCGGCCAGCGCGGCCACCAGCTCACTGCGGTTCATGTTGTTACTCCCGTGTTCATCTTGCCGTTGAGGCGTCAGATCGAAGCCGATGCTGCCAGGGTCCTCGATGAGTCCCCGGACCCGGGTCCGTCGTCAGACCCTCGCGCCCAGGGACGCATCCTGCCCCTACCTGCGGCGGGAAAGCCAATCCGGCACCCGCAGGAGTCGTGAGAACACCCTTGGGGAGTCACACGAAAAGGGGGCCTGAGCCTTGCGCCACGATAGCTCCGCTGCTGACAGGGTTCTTGCGACGCGCCGGGTTCCAGGCTGCCGTGGGGTTACTCACAGTCCGGGGAGACTGCGCCGTCCGGGCCCCCGCAGCGGCCCGGACTGCCCTAGGTCTCAGACGCCGGACGGGCTGCCCGACCCCGCACCGACCGCCTTGGCGGCCTCCCGCACGGCGCCGGCGACCGCGCCCGCGACCTTGTCGTTGAAGACGCTCGGGATGATGTAGTTCGCGTTCAGCTCGTCCTCGGTCACCACGTCCGCGAGGGCCGTCGCGGCGGCCAGCATCATCTCGGTGTTGACCGTCCGGGACTGCGCGTCCAGCAGACCGCGGAAGACACCCGGGAAGACCAGCACATTGTTGATCTGGTTCGGGAAGTCCGAGCGGCCGGTGGCGACAACGGCCGCGGTCTGGCGGGCGATTGCCGGGTCGACCTCGGGGTCCGGGTTCGCAAGCGCGAACACGATCGCACCGTCGGCCATGGCGGCCACGTCGTCGCCGTCCAGGACGTTCGGGGCGGAGACGCCGATGAAGACGTCAGCGCCGTGCACGGCCTCCTTGAGGGTGCCCGTGAGGCCCTCGGGGTTGGTGTTGTCGGCGATCCAGCGCAGCGCCGAGTCCGGGGCCGCGTCCACCAGGTCCTCACGGCCCGCGTGCACGACGCCGTGGATGTCGGCGACGACGGCGTTCTTGACGCCGGCGGCGAGCAGCAGCTTCAGGATGGCCGTACCGGCCGCGCCGGCGCCGGACATGACGACGCGGATGTTCTCGATCGCCTTGCCGGCGACACGAAGTGCGTTCGTCAGGGCGGCGAGGACGACGATCGCGGTGCCGTGCTGGTCGTCGTGGAAGACGGGGATGTCGAGGGCCTCGCGCAGCCGGGCCTCGATCTCGAAGCAGCGCGGGGCGGAGATGTCCTCGAGGTTGATGCCCGCGAAACCGGGGGCGATCGCCTTGACGATCTCGACGATCGCGTCGGTGTCCTGGGTGTCGAGGCAGATCGGCCAGGCGTCGATGCCGGCGAACCGCTTGAAGAGGGCCGCCTTGCCCTCCATGACGGGCAGCGCGGCCTTGGGGCCGATGTTGCCCAGGCCCAGCACAGCGGATCCGTCCGTCACGACCGCAACGGAGTTGCGCTTGATGGTGAGGCGGCGGGCGTCCTCGGGGTTCTCGGCGATCGCCATGCAGACGCGGGCCACGCCCGGCGTGTAGACCATGGACAGGTCGTCACGGTTGCGGATGGGGTGCTTGGACGCCATCTCGATCTTGCCGCCGAGGTGCATGAGGAAGGTCCGGTCCGAGACCTTGCCCAGCGTGACGCCCTCGATGCCGCGGAGTTCCTCCACGATCTCGTCCGCGTGCGCGGTCGACGTCGCCGCGATGGTGACGTCGATACGGAGCTTCTCGTGACCGGATGCGGTGACGTCGAGGCCGGTCACCGAGCCTCCGGAGGACTCCACGGCGGTGGTGAGCTGCGAGACGGCGGTTCCGCTCGCGGGCACCTCCAGCCGGACCGTCATCGAGTAGGAGACGCTGGGCGCCGTTGCCATGGCCGACTTCCTCTGCTTTCACCTGACGCTGAGTTGTGCCGTCCGATCGTCGCACCTACCGCTGAGTAGCAGGTAGCCACCCTCGATTGCGAACGTTTTGTTCGCGGAACGGGGCGACAAAAAGAGACCCACGTCACGGGGACGTGGGTCTCTTCTCAAGTAGGTGGCACCGACCCGCCATGCTCGCCTCGCGGCAAGTGGTCGCTCGTAGCGACGAAGGTTGGGCCCGGGGGCTTGGATCGAGCCGGTGCCACATCCAGGCTAACAAACAGATCCGGTAAGGCCATTCCCATACCGGTAGTTCATTTCGCCGACAAGTGGGTATCGGGCCTCAGTCCCTGAGCAGATCCGCAACTCCCGCCGCGTCGGGCTCGTCCCGGTCGGCCGAGACGACCGTGAGCTGCTGGGTGGCCCGGGTCAGCGCGACGTAGAGGACGCGCAGGCCGGCCGGGGACTCGTCCGCGATCTCCGCCGGGGAGACCACCACCGTCGCGTCGTACTCCAGGCCCTTGGTGGTCCTCGACGGCGTCCTTGGCGGTGAGGAACAGCACCGGCACGTCCGGCAGTTCCCGGCGCAGCCGCCCGAGCACGGCCAGCCCGTCCATGTCC
>NZ_JBEXSH010001060.1:0-2741 GCF_040613555.1 Streptomyces sp. NPDC006265 | reverse complement strand
CCAGCCGCATCCCGACCCGGCGGCCAGCCGGTCGGTCGTCTCCAGGCCGGGAGCACCCGCGGCCAGCCGCACCGCGTCCTGCGCCGACGTCAACTCCACGTCGGAGCCGGCCTGAAGCGCTCCCCTGAGCAGGCCGTGGGCCTGTACGGCGGTGCGCGCGGCCAGGAACTCCAGCGCGGCCGGGTCGATACCGGAGGCGGGTGGCGTCTCGGTGTCGAGGGACGGCGGTACGCCCGGCTCGACGGGGAGGTCGGGCAGGGGCGGCAGCGGGGGAAGGATGTCACCGGCCGCGTATGCCTCGGCGGCGTCCACACCCTCCGGAGTGGAGGCCTCCGCGACGGACGTACCGCTACGGGCCTGGAGATCGTCCAGCAACGAGCTCTCGGCGCGCCCCCGCATCAGCAGCAGCACGAACGGGTCCTGGTCGAGCAGCCGGGCCACCTGGTAACAGAGCGCCGCCGTGTGCCCGCAGTGGTCCCACGCCCCGCAGTCGCACTTCGGCTCCAGGTCGCCCAGGCCCGGCAGCAGTTCCACGCCCGCCTCCGCCGCGTCCTCGACCAGGTGCGGCGGCATGTCCCGGTCCAGCAGCGCCGCCACATGACCGGCCCGCTCCACCGCCATGTCCAGGAAGCGGTCCCACTGCCGGGGCGAGAGCGCCTCCAGCAGGACGTCGGCCCGGTGCGCCGTGCGGTCGCGGTCCTGGACGACGGCCGTGAGCCGCCCGGGGCGCACCGACACCGCCCCGACCGCACCCGCGCGGGCGAGCCGACGGCCCGTCTTGAGCTGGGCCGAGTCCAGCGCGGTGCCCTCCAGGGCCGTCAGCCAGGCCTGGCCCCACCAGGTCTGCGCGAAGCCTCTCCCGTGCGCGGGCGGCAGTGCCGCGAAGGTGCGTTCCATGTCGCCGCCATCGTGCCGAGTCATCGCAGGCCCCCTCGCAGCGCGACCAGATCCGCCAGTTCCGCGTCCGTCAGTTCCGTGAGTGCCGCCTCACCGGCGCCCAGGACCGCGTCCGCCAGCTTCCGCTTGCGCAGCAGCAGTTCGGCGATGCGGTCCTCGATCGTTCCCTCCGCGATGATCCGGTGCACCTGCACGGGCCGCAGTTGGCCGATGCGGTACGCGCGGTCCGTGGCCTGTGCCTCGACGGCCGGGTTCCACCAGCGGTCGTAGTGCACGACGTGCTCGGCCCGGGTGAGGTTCAGCCCGGTGCCCGCCGCCTTCAACGACAGCAGGAACACCGGCACCTCGCCGTCCTGGAAACGCCGCACCATGGCCTCGCGCCGGGCGACGGGCGTCCCTCCGTGCAGGAACTGCGAGGGCGTGCCGCGGGCTGCCAGATGCCGTTCGAGGAGGCGGGCCATCTGCACGTACTGGGTGAACACCAGCACGCCCGCCTCCTCGGCGAGGATCGTGTCGAGCAACTCGTCCAGCAGCTCCAGCTTCCCGGACCGCCCGGAGATCACCGGCCGCTCCTCCTTGAGGTACTGCGCCGGGTGGTTGCAGATCTGCTTGAGACCGGTCAGCAGCTTCACGATCAGACCCCGCCGGGCCATGCTGCCGGCGCCGGCGATCTCCGCGAGAGCCTCACGCACCACGGCTTCGTACAGCGCCGCCTGCTCCCGGGTGAGCGACACGGCGTGATCGGTCTCGGTCTTCGGCGGCAGCTCGGGCGCGATCCCGGGATCCGACTTGCGGCGGCGCAACAGGAAGGGCCGTACGAGCCGGGCCAGCCGGTCCGCCGCGGCCAGGTCCTGACCGCCCTCGACGGCTTCCGCGTACCGCCGGCGGAAGGTGACGAGCCGGCCCAGCAGCCCCGGAGTCGTCCAGTCGAGGATCGCCCACAGTTCCGACAGGTTGTTCTCCACCGGGGTGCCGGTGAGCGCGATACGCGCGCGTGCGCCGATGGAACGCAACTCCCGCGCGGTCGATGAGTACGGGTTCTTCACGTGCTGGGCCTCGTCCGCCACGAGCATGCCCCATGGCACACCGGCGAGCCGGGGCGCGTCCAGACGCATCGTGCCGTACGTGGTGAGCACGAACTCCCCGTCGGCCAGGCCGTCCAGGCCGCGCCGCGCCCCGTGGAACCGTCGCACCGGTGTACCGGGCGCGAACCGTTCGATCTCGCGCTGCCAGTTGCCCATCAGGGACGTGGGGCAGACCACCAGGGTCGGTCCGGCGGACCCGGCGTCCGACTGCCGGCGCAGGTGGAGGGCGATCAGCGTGATCGTCTTGCCCAGCCCCATGTCGTCGGCGAGACAGCAGCCCAGGCCCAGGGACGTCATACCGGCGAGCCAGTTCAGGCCCCGCCGCTGGTAGTCCCGCAGGGTGGCGGCAAGGGCGGCAGGCTGCTCCACGGGCTGCTGCGCCTCGGGGTCCGCGAGCCGCTCCCGCAGAGTCTTCAGCCATCCTGTCGGCCGCACCTCCACCCGACGGCCGTCCACCTCCGCCCAGCCGGTCAGGGCCGCGCCGAGGGCGTCCACCGGTGTCACCTTGCGGTCCTGCCCGGAGCGGGCCAGGCGCGCCTCCTGAGGGTCGATCAGGACCCACTGGTCGCGCAGCCGCACCAGCGGGCGCTTCGCCTCGGCGAGACGGTCCAGCTCCTCACGGTCCAGCCGTCTGTCACCCACGGCGAACGACCACGTGAAGGCGAGCACCGTGCCGTCCAGCCAGTCGGTCAGCGGCGCCGCGCCGATGAACACGAACACCCACTGCGCGTCGACTAGTTCAGTCTGCCCGCTGTCCAC
>NZ_JBEXSH010001059.1:0-2752 GCF_040613555.1 Streptomyces sp. NPDC006265 | reverse complement strand
ATCCACGCGGTCCGCGCGATGGCCGCCTCCCGCGCCGTCTCCCTGGTCGTCGTCGTGGCCCCGCCCGACGGCGCCGCCGAGGTCAGGTCGCTGCTCGACGCGCACGCCCTGCCCGAGCGGACGGACTTCCTCGTCGTCCCGGGCGGGCAGAGCCGCCAGGAGTCGGTGAAGCTCGGCCTGGACGCGCTGCCGCCCGGCCTTGACATCGTGCTGGTCCACGACGCGGCCCGGCCGCTGGTCCCCGTGGACACGGTCGACGCCGTGATCGAGGCCGTACGGGACGGCGCACCGGCCGTGGTCCCGGCGCTGCCGCTGGCCGACACCGTCAAGCAGGTCGAGCCCGCCGGCACGCCCGGCGAGCCGGAGCCGGTCGTCGCCACGCCGGAGCGCTCGCTGCTGCGGGCGGTGCAGACCCCGCAGGGATTCGACCGGGCCACGCTGGTGCGGGCGCACGAGACGGTGACCGGCGAGGTCACCGACGACGCCGGCATGGTCGAACAGCTCGGCCTCACGGTCGTGGCCGTCCCCGGCCACGAGGAGGCCTTCAAGGTCACCCGCCCCCTGGACATGGTCCTCGCGGAGGCGGTCCTGGCCCGAAGGAGGCTCAACGATGGCTTCTGACCAGCCTGTTGTGCCCCAGGTCGGCATCGGCACCGACATCCACGCCTTCGAGGAGGGCCGCGAGCTGTGGTGCGCCGGCCTGAAGTGGGAGGGCGAGGGCCCCGGCCTGGCCGGACACTCCGACGCGGACGTGGTCGCCCACGCCGCCTGCAACGCCCTCTTCTCCGCCGCGGGTCTCGGCGACCTCGGGCAGCACTTCGGCACGGGCCGTCCCGAGTGGTCGGGGGCCTCCGGAGTCACCCTGCTGGCCGAGGCCGCGCGCATCGTGCGCGAGGCGGGCTTCCGGATCGGCAACATCGCCGTACAGGTGGTGGGCCCCCGCCCGAAGATCGGCAAGCGCCGGGACGAGGCCCAGAAACTGCTGTCGGAGGCGGCCGGAGCCCCGGTGTCGGTGTCGGGCGCGACGACGGACGGCCTCGGCTTCCCCGGCCGGGAGGAAGGGCTGATGGCGGTGGCCACGGCGCTGGTCGTGCGCACCGGCTGAAGGCAAGGTTTCGGGGCGTTCCCGTTGCCAATGTCACGAATGTGTGCGCCCCGAGGGGAAGGTCCTGAGGCACACCCCGGGGCCCACTACCCTGGAGTGGTGACTATTCGCCTGTACGACACCAGCGCCCGGCAGATCCGTGACTTCTCCCCGCTCCAGCCGGGTTGCGTCTCGATCTACCTGTGCGGTGCCACCGTGCAGGCCGCCCCGCACATCGGGCACATCCGCTCCGGCCTGAACTTCGACATCATGCGCCGCTGGTTCGAGTACCGCGGCTACGACGTCACGTTCGTGCGGAACGTGACGGACATCGACGACAAGATCATCGCCAAGTCGGCCGACCAGAACCGCCCGTGGTGGGCCATCGGCTACGAGAACGAGCGCGCCTTCAACGACGGCTACACCGTGCTCGGTTGCCTGCCGCCCACCTACGAGCCGCGAGCCACCGGCCACATCACCGAGATGGTCGCTATGATGCGCGGCCTCATCGAGCGCGGGCACGCCTACGAGGCCGACGGAAGCGTCTACTTCGACGTCCGCTCCTGGCCCTCCTACCTGGAGCTGTCCCGGCAGGACCTCGACGAGATGCGGCAGCCCGCCGAGGAAGGCATCACCGGCAAGCGCGACCCGCGTGACTTCGCCATGTGGAAGGCGGCGAAGCCGGGGGAGCCGAGCTGGGAGACGCCGTTCGGGCGCGGTCGCCCGGGCTGGCACCTGGAGTGCTCGGCGATGGCCCACAAGTACCTCGGGACCGCCTTCGACATCCACGGCGGCGGCCTCGACCTGGTCTTCCCGCACCACGAGAACGAGATCGCGCAGGCCAAGGCCTACGGCGACGACTTCGCCGGCTACTGGGTGCACAACGCCTGGGTCACCATGAGCGGCGAGAAGATGTCCAAGTCGCTCGGCAACTCGGTCCTGGTCAGCGAGATGGTCAAGCGCTGGCGTCCCATCGTGCTGCGCTACTACCTGGGTACCCCGCACTACCGGTCGATGATCGAGTACAGCGAGGAGGCGCTGCGCGAGGCGGAGTCGGCGTTCGCGCGGATCGAGGGCTTCGTGCAGCGCGTGGTGGAGAAGGCCGGCGCCGTCGAGCCCGCCGCCGAGGTGCCGCTCGCCTTCGCCGAGGCCATGGACGACGACCTGGGCGTGCCGCAGGCGCTCGCCGTGGTGCACACCACCGTCCGGCAGGGCAACAGCGCGCTGGCCGCCGACGACAAGGAAGCCGCCGTGGCCCGGCTCGCCGAGGTCCGCGCGATGCTCGGCGTGCTCGGCCTCGACCCGCTGGACCCCCAGTGGGCCGGGGAGGGCGACCGCGGCGACGACCTGCACGGCGTGGTCGACACGCTGGTCCGCATGGTTCTCGACCAGCGCGAGGCCGCCCGGGCCCGCAAGGACTGGCCCACCGCGGACGCCATCCGCGACCAGCTCGGCCAGTCCGGCCTGGTCATCGAGGACGGCCCGCAGGGGCCGCGCTGGAGCCTCGGCCCGCGCTGAGACGAGCCCCACGGGCTGATCGACTGTGCCCCCCGGGGCTCCGGGGGGCACACTGCATAGACGGAACCGACAAACGCAGCCGTACGGACGCAGTCGGACCTAACCAACACCTCAAGGAGAACAGTAGCAAAATGGCCGCGAACAACCGCC
>NZ_JBEXSH010001058.1:0-2754 GCF_040613555.1 Streptomyces sp. NPDC006265 | reverse complement strand
CTGCTGCGCGAGGCCGGCCGCGACCCGGAGGCGGTGTTGCGGCTCGGCGACCTGTCCGCCCACCGCGACTTCGTCGACGTACGGGACGTGGCGCGGGCGGTGGTCCTCGCGGCCACGGCGCCGGGCCCGCTGCCTCCCGTCCTCAACCTCGGCGGAGGCCGGGCCGTCCCGGTGCGCGACCTGGTGCGGAGTCTGGCCGGTCTGGTCGGCTTCCGCGGCCGGATCGAGGAGGGCGGGGCGAGCCCGGCCGGTTCGGCCCGCTCCGCGCAGGTGTCGTGGCAGTGTTCGGACATCTCCGCCGCCGAGGAGGCCCTGGGGTGGCGTCCGGCCCACTCACTCGACGACGCGCTGGCCGCCCTGTGGGAAGGCGGTCGCACGCCGTGACCCTGCTGATCCCGCTGTACGTCCATCCGGCCGAGGACCCGGGCGCCTGGCACCGGCTGATCACCGCGGCGGCCCGCACCTACGGTGTCGTTCTCAACCCGGCGAGCGGTCCGGGCGAGGTCCCCGACCCGGCGTTCACCGCGGCCGCCGGTGCGCTGCGGGCCGCGGGTGCGCGGCTGCTGGGCTACGTCGACACCGACTACGGGGTGCGTGACCCCGCGGACATCACCGAGGACGTGCGCCGGCACCGCGAGTGGTACGCGGCGGACGGCTGTTTCCTGGACCGGGTGACGGCGACGGCGGACGGGCTGCCGGGCTGCCGCCGCCTGGTACGGACGCTGCGCCGGCTGGGCGCGGGGACGGTCGTCCTCAACCCCGGCGTCCACCCGGCGCCGGGGTACGCCCGCCTCGCCGACCTGACCGTCACCTTCGAGGGTCACTGGTCGACGTACGTCTCCGCCTTCAGCCGGCCGGCGTGGACCGCACGGCGCCCACCCGAGCGGCTGTGCCATCTCGTGTACGGCGTGCCCGAGGCGCTCGTTCCCCTGGCCGTGCGCACGGCGCACGAGCGCGGAGCGGCGGTCTGCGGCCCGGTGACGGGTGAACCACCCAACCCGTGGGCCCAGTTGACGCCGGCCCTGACCGGGGCAGGGCGATGACCGGGCGGGCCCTTTCGCGCGCGGCCCTGCTGACCGCGTTGACGGCCGCGGCGCTGACGGGCTGCTCCGGCAGCGCCGAGCCGCCCGCCGACGCGCACGGTACGGCGTCGCCCTCGCGGACTGTGTGGAAGCCCCGTCCGGGTCTCGCCTGGCAGTGGCAACTCGACGGCAGGGTCGACGCGTCGGTCGACGTGCCGGTCTACGACATCGACGGCTTCGAGAACTCCGCCGCGGACGTGGCCCGGCTGCACCGCGCGGGGAGGAAGGTCATCTGTTACGTCAACGTGGGCGCGTGGGAGGACTTCCGGCCGGACCGGGACGCCTTCCCCCGCTCGGTTCTGGGCGAGCCCAACGGGTGGTCGGGCGAGCGGTGGCTGGACATCCGGCAGCTGTCCGTCCTGCGACCGATCATGGAGCGCCGCTTCGACATGTGCCGCGACAAGGGCTTCGACGCGGTGGAGCCCGATCTGGTGGAGGGCTACGGCAACGACACCGGCTTTCCCCTCACCGCACGCGACCAGCTCGGGTACAACCGCATGATCGCGGCCATCGCCCACGAGCGGGGGCTGTCGGTGGGGCTCAAGAACGACCTTCCCCAGATCCCCCAGCTCGTGGGCCACTTCGACTTCGCGGTCAACGAGGAGTGCGCCCAGTACGACGAGTGCGGTGAGCTCTCCCCGTTCATCGCGGCGGGCAAGGCGGTGTTCCACGTGGAGTACAAGGAGCCGCGGAGCAGTTACTGTGCCGAGTCCCGCCGGCTGAGGCTGTCGTCGATGCGCAAGGAGCCAAGACTCGGGGTGTGGCGGAGCCCTTGCTGACGCGGCCGGTGCCTGCCGCTGCCTGGCGGGCATGGAGTCGGGCAGGGTGAGGGCCGAGTGGGCCGGTCGTCAGGCGGCGGGCAGGGTGTCGAGAGTGCGCAGCATGTCGTTGCGCTGCTTCGAGCATGTAGGCACCGACGAGTGCGAGGCTGGAGCCCTGCCCGGTGAGGAACGAGGGTGCGTATGCCGCGTCGCCGACGAGGGCGACCCTGCCACTGGACCAGCGGGGCATGCGGATCTGGCCGACCACGTCGGCGAACAGCAACCGCCTCACGTAGCTCGGCGATCAGTCGCGGGGCGGGTCCCGACGGCGATGACGGCACCACCGACCTGTACGCCCGCGGCGAAGCCGATCACGTGCGTCACCTGGACCAGGCCGGTGCCGGTGTCGGTGTGATCGACGGAGGTGGCGGTTCTGACGACCATCGCCGTGATGCAGACACCGCTGGCCAGGGCGACCAGCGCCTTGCCGACGACGAGGTGCCAGACCTTCACCCGTCCCCGCCGGAGCACTGGCCAAGGCGGGTGTCCCCTACTGGACGGCCGGCCGTTCCACAGACCGCCGTCATGGACGACTGGCTCGCGGGCGTGGGGACCGAGACCTTCAGGCGGGCACCTTTCAGCCTCCGGGTCATCGGCTGGGAAGTCTCCGGATGCACCGATGCGGCGACACTGGCGGGCGGGTTGCCGGACGAGCGTGGGATCGGACACCTGCTCCCGCATAGGAAGGCCTGCTGTACGGGGCGGCCCATACCTGAGTAGGCCCTGAGGGCTCCCTCCCCTGCGTTCGGGAGGGAGTCGCCGTCGACGTACCCGGCGAGGTCCTCGGCCGGCCAGCCCAGCTTCAGCAGCGTCTGCTTGATCTGCCCGCGCTCGGAGGGGTGCACCACGAC
>NZ_JBEXSH010001057.1:0-2760 GCF_040613555.1 Streptomyces sp. NPDC006265 | reverse complement strand
GACGGCTGTGACCGCGCGCCCTATTCTGACGCACGGCACTGACACCAGGTGCTTCTCGAGGTCAAGACAAACGGTCAGCTGTCGCACAGCAGTTGTCGTTGAACAGCTCCACCTCGATGGCACCGGTGTAACCGGCCGCCTCCACGTGGTCCTGCCACTCCCGCATGTCGATCGCCCCGTCGCCGATCTGGCCACGGCCGGTGAGGACGCCCTCCGGGAGGGGCGTCGTCCAGTCGGCGAGCTGGAAGGTGTGGATGCGGCCGCCCGCGCCCGCCCGGGCGATCTGCGCGGGCGCGGTGTCGTCCCACCAGATGTGGTACGTGTCGACCGTGACGCCGACCTGGTGCGCCGGGAAGCGTTCGGCGATGTCCAGGGCCTGCGCCAGCGTCGACACCACACAGCGGTCCGAGGCGTACATGGGGTGCAGCGGCTCGATGGCCAGGCGGACGCCGTGCCGCTCCGCGTACGGGCCCAGTTCCGCCAGGGCGTCCGCGATGCGCTCCCGGGCGCCGTACAGGTCCTTGGAGCCCGCGGGCAGACCGCCCGAGACCAGGACCAGCGTGTCCGTGCCCAGCGCCGCCGCCTCGTCGATCGCGCGGCGGTTGTCGGCCAGGGCCTCCGCCCGTTCCCGCTGATCGACGGCCGTGAAGAAGCCGCCCCGGCACAACGTCGTCACCGTCAGGCCCGCGTCCCGGACCAGCTTGGCGGTGGCCTCCAGGCCGTGCGCCTGCACCGGCTCGCGCCAGAGCCCCACGTTGCGGATACCCAACCGGGCGCAGCCATCCGCAAGTTCCGGCAGCGACAGCTGCTTCACCGTCATCTGATTGATGGAGAAGCGCTCCAGCGACCCGCTCACTGATTCACCCCGTACACGCTCAGCAGCGTCTTCATCCGCTCTTCCGCCAGCTTCGGATCGGGGAACAGCCCCAGCCCGTCGGCCAGTTCGTACGCCGTCGCGAAGTGCGGCAGCGAGCGGGACGACTGCAGGCCGCCGACCATTGTGAAGTGCGACTGGTGGCCCGCCAGCCAGGCCAGGAAGACCACGCCCGTCTTGTAGAAGCGGGTCGGGGTCTGGAACAGGTGCCGGGAGAGCCCGACCGTGGGGTCCAGCAGATCGCGGAAGCCCTGCACATTGCCGGTGTCCAGGACCCGGACCGCCTGAGCCGCCAGCGGTCCCAGCGGGTCGAAGATGCCGAGCAGCGCGTGGCTGAAGCCCTGCTCGTCGCCCGCGATCAGCTCGGGGTAGTTGAAGTCGTCGCCCGTGTAGCAGCGCACGCCCTTCGGGAGCCGGCGGCGGATGTCGATCTCGCGCCGGGCATCCAGCAGGGAGACCTTGATGCCGTCGACCTTGTCGGGGTGGGCGGCGATGACCTCCAGGAACGTGTCCGTCGCCGCGTCCAGGCCGGACGAGCCCCAGTAGCCCTCCAGGGCCGGGTCGAACATCGGGCCCAGCCAGTGCAGCACCACCGGCTCGGCCGACTGGCGCAGCAGATGGCCGTAGACCTCCAGGTAGTCCTCGGGGCCGGAGGCCGCCGCCGCGAGCGCCCGGGACGCCATCAGGATGGCCTGCGCGCCGGACTCCTCGACGACCGCGAGCTGCTCCTCGTAGGCCGCGCGGACCTCCGCGAGCGAACCGGAGGCGATCTGGTCGGTGCCCACCCCGCAGGCGATCCGGCCGCCGACCGACTTGGCCTCGGCCGCCGACCGGCGGATCAGTTCGGCCGCGCACTCCCAGTCCAGGCCCATGCCGCGCTGCGCGGTGTCCATGGCCTCGGCGACGCCCAGCCCGTGGGACCACAGATGGCGGCGGAAGGCGAGGGTGTCGTCCCAGTCGACAGCGGCGGGCGAGTCGGGGGAGACGTCGGCGAGCGGGTCGGCGACGACGTGCGCCGCCGAGAAGACCGTGCGGGAGGTGAAGGGCGTGCCGGGGGTCACGGCCAGGGGCTCGGTGCGGGGCTCGTAGGTCCGCAACGCCCCGCCGGAGCCGGGGAGTCGGATCGTCACAGCGCGATCTCCGGTACGTCGAGACGGCGGCCCTCGGCCGAGGACTGCAGGCCCAGCTCGGCGAGCTGGACACCGCGGGCACCGGCCAGCAGGTCCCAGTGGTAGGGGGCGTCGGCGTAGACGTGCCGCAGGAACAGCTCCCACTGGGCCTTGAAGCCGTTGTCGAACTCGGTGTTGTCCGGGACCTCCTGCCACTGGTCGCGGAAGACCTCCGTGGCGGGGATGTCCGGGTTCCACACCGGCTTGGGGGTGGCGCTGCGGTGCTGGACGCGGCAGTTGCGCAGGCCCGCGACCGCGGAGCCCTCGGTGCCGTCGACCTGGAACTCCACCAGCTCGTCGCGGTTGACGCGGACGGCCCAGGAGGAGTTGATCTGGGCGATCGCGCCGCCCTCCAGCTCGAAGACGCCGTACGCGGCGTCGTCGGCGGTCGCGTCGTAGGGCTTGTCGTTCTCGTCCCAGCGCTGCGGGATGTGCGTGGCGGTGAGCGCCTGGACGGACTTCACCCGGCCGAACAGCTCGTGCAGCACGTACTCCCAGTGCGGGAACATGTCGACGACGATGCCGCCGCCGTCCTCGGACCGGTAGTTCCAGGAGGGGCGCTGGGCGGTCTGCCAGTCGCCCTCGAAGACCCAGTAGCCGAACTCGCCGCGCACGGAGAGGATCCGGGCCGCAAGATCATCATCGACACCTACGGGGGCATGGCCCGCCACGGCGGCGGTGCCTTCTCCGGCAAGGACCCGTCCAAGGTCGACCGCT
>NZ_JBEXSH010001056.1:0-2760 GCF_040613555.1 Streptomyces sp. NPDC006265 | reverse complement strand
GGACATGGACGGGCTGGCCGTGCTCGGGCGGCTGCGCCGGGAACTGCCGGACGTGCCGGTGCTGTTCCTCACCGCCAAGGACGCCGTCGAGGACCGTATCGCCGGGCTGACGGCGGGCGGGGACGACTACGTCACCAAGCCGTTCAGTCTGGAGGAGGTCGTGGCGCGGCTGCGCGGGCTGATACGCCGCTCCGGCGCCGCCGACCGCCGCTCGGACTCCACGCTGGTCGTCGGTGACCTCACCCTCGACGAGGACAGCCACGAGGTGACCCGGGCCGGGGACAACATCCACCTGACCGCGACCGAGTTCGAGCTGCTGCGGTTCCTGATGCGCAACCCGCGCCGCGTGCTCAGCAAGGCGCAGATCCTCGACCGGGTGTGGTCGTACGACTTCGGCGGCCAGGCCAACGTCGTCGAGCTGTACATCTCCTATCTGCGACGCAAGATCGACGCCGGGCGCGAGCCGATGATCCACACGCGGCGCGGCGCGGGGTACCTGATCAAGCCCGCGGCGTCATGAGCGGACGACGACGGCAGCGGACGCGGCAGCAGGCGGACGGGCGGCGAACAGGCACGCCGCGCACGCTGCGGACGCGGCTCGTCGTCGCGTCCGTGGTGCTGATCGCCGTGGTGTGCGCGGTGATCGGGACGGTGACGACGCTGGCCCTCAGGTCCCACCTGTACGAGCAGTTGGACGGCCAGGTCGAAGCGGCCGCGTCCCGGGCCGCGCAGAGTCCGCCCCGGGAGCCTGGCGAAGGCGGGGCCGACAGGCTCGCGAAGAACAAGGTGGAAAGCCTCACCGACTTCGTCACCAGGGGGCCGCAGCCGGGCGGTACGGTCGCCGCCAAGATCGAGGACGGCCGGATCACGCAGTCCGCGTACGGCGTCTCCGAGGGCAATTACCAAATGACCTCGCGGTCGCTGAACGCCGCGCAGAGCGCCGCCCTCGCCTCGGTGCCACAGACCGAGGGTCCGCCGCGCACCGTCGACACCCCCGGCCTCGGTGAGTACCGGGTCCAGTACAAGAGCGGTGACAAGGGCAGCTATTACGTGGCCATCCCGACCACGGACGTCACCAACACCGTCAACACCCTCGTCCTGGTCGAGGTCAGCGTCACCGGCGCCGGTCTCGCCGCCGCCGGTCTCGCCGGTTTCGTGCTCGTCGGCGTCGCCACCCGCCCCCTGCGCCGCGTCGCCGCCACCGCCACCCGCGTGTCCGAACTGCCCCTGCACACCGGCGAGGTGAACCTCAGCGAGCGGGTCCCCGACTCCGAGACCGACCCGCACACCGAGGTCGGCAAGGTCGGCGCCGCGCTGAACCGGATGCTCGACCACGTCCACGGGGCGCTGCACGCACGGCAGCAGAGCGAGACCCGTGTCAGACAGTTCGTCGCCGACGCCAGCCACGAGCTGCGCACCCCCCTCGCCTCCATCCGCGGCTACGCCGAGCTAACCCGGCGCGGCAGAGAGCAGGTCGGGCCCGACACCCGGCACGCCCTGGGCCGGATCGAGTCCGAGGCCGGCCGGATGACCCTTCTCGTCGAGGATCTGCTGCTGCTCGCCCGGCTCGACGCCGGACGGCCGCTGCAGTTCGAGCAGACCGACCTCGCCCCGCTGGTCGTCGACACCATCAGCGACGCCCGTGCGGCCGGCCAGGACCACAGATGGCGGCTCGACCTGCCCGACGAGCCCGCGCTCGTGCCGGCGGACGCGGCCCGGCTGCAACAGGTCCTCGTCAACCTGCTCGGCAACGCCCGCAAGCACACGCCCTCCGGCACGACCGTCACGGCGCGGGTGCAGCGGCGTGACCGCTGGCTGTGCGTGGAGGTCGAGGACAACGGGCAGGGCATTCCCGCCGAGTTGCTCCCGCATGTCTTCGAGCGGTTCGCGAGAGGCGACTCCGCGCGCTCCCGCGCCACCGGCTCGACCGGTCTCGGCCTCGCCATCGTGCAGGCCGTGGTGACCGCGCACGGCGGTGCCGTGACCGTCGACAGCGTGCCCGGGCGGACCGTGTTCACGGTGTACCTGCCCGCGCTGCCGCCCGAGCCGGAGCCGGACATGATCCGGCAGCCGCACTACGCCGGTGCCCGCGTCCGGGCCGCGAAGCGTTGCCGTGCCTGGAGCGGCCGGTTCTCCTGGGACGACAGCGCCGAGCGGCTCGCCCAGGTGATCCTCGAAGAAGCCCGGCGTGTCCGCCTGCACCGCAGGTCGCGCCGCCGGGCCAGTGACCTGACGGTCCTCACCTGGTTCCGGACCCCCGACGGCGACCACGTCGAGCGCACGCTGAAGACCTTCCTGCGGGAGACCGACCGGTGGACCCGCGACGGCGACACCTTCCGGCTGCTGCTGCAAGGCTGCGACGAGTTGCGCGCGTTCCAGGCTCTGCGGCGGCTCGGGGTGCCCGATGCGGCCTTCCGGCTGGCGCATCGGGGCGAGGAACTCGTGGCTGCGGAGACGGAGGGCTGCGGTCCGGGCGCCACGCTGTGGCCGACCACCGGCGAGTCCGGTGCCCAGGACCGGCGGGAACCCGCATGAGTGCCCCGCGTTCCGCGACGATGCACCGCCCGGCGAGCCGTCCGGACGTGGTGAAGGCCGTCCACGGAGCGCGCTGGTTCACCGCGGCGGCCCTCGCCGTGGGCGCCGTGAACTACGGCTACGCCCTGCTCCTGACCAGGCTGCTGGACGTCGGCTGCTACGCGCGGTTCGTCGCCGGGCCGTGGCTGCTGATGAGCGCGGCCACCGAGGCGACGGTGACGGTGC
>NZ_JBEXSH010001055.1:0-2763 GCF_040613555.1 Streptomyces sp. NPDC006265 | reverse complement strand
GGGGTCACGGACGTTGGCGAGGAGGGCCACGAGCCGCGGGCGGGCCGTGAGGATCTCCTCGAAGGGCGTGTCCAGGAACCGGCAGACACCGACGAGGCCCTGCGGGGTGACGGTGGTGGAGATGTCGGCGATGACCTGCTCGGCGGCGAGGTGCACGCGGGCTCCGGCGTCCCGGGCCGCACCGATGATGTCGGCGTAGCGCTCGGCGGCCTCCGGCGTGGCGAACAGCTCCACGAGTGTGGCGGCGTCCCCGGTCCGGTGCCCGGCGGCTTCGCGCACGGCCTGCGGTCCCTCCGCGAGGAACAGCCGGTCCTTCCCCCGGAAGTTCCGCTTGGCCAGCCGCCGCGCCGCCAGGACGCGGGGAGAGCGGGGGGAGATGAGCTCGGGGGTCGCGGGAGGCATCCGGTTCGCTTTCTGGGTAGCTGCACAGCAGGACCCGCAGACCATCCGGCCTGCGGGTCCTTCAGTCACATCGGCTCGAGCCGGTGTCACGCAGCCTTCGGCGCGTTCACGTCGCTCGGCAGCGCCTTCTGGGCGACCTCGACGAGTGCGGCGAACGCACCGGCGTCGTTGACGGCCAGCTCGGCCAGGATCTTGCGGTCGACCTCGACGTTCGCGGCCTTCAGACCCTGGATGAAGCGGTTGTAGGTCATGCCGTTGGCGCGGGCAGCGGCGTTGATGCGCTGGATCCACAGCTGACGGAAGTCGCCCTTGCGCTTCTTGCGGTCGTTGTAGTTGTAGACCAGCGAGTGGGTGACCTGCTCCTTGGCCTTGCGGTACAGGCGCGAACGCTGACCGCGGTAGCCGGAGGCCTGCTCGAGGATCGCCCGACGCTTCTTGTGGGCGTTGACTGCCCGCTTGACGCGTGCCACTTGTTAACTCCTTGTAGCGGGGCCGTGGGGGTGCTCACACGACCCGAAATCGATTGGGTCCCGGTCTGACGTACGTGCGGCGCTCACGCGCCCGGACGTCACTTGCCGAGAAGCTTCTTGATCTTCGCGGCGTCGCCCGGGGCCATCTCGGCGTTGCCGGTGAGGCGACGCGTCACACGGGACGACTTGTGCTCGAGCAGGTGGCGCTTGCCGGCGCGCTCGCGCAGCACCTTGCCGGAGCCGGTGATCTTGAAGCGCTTGCTGGCACCGCTGTGCGACTTGTTCTTCGGCATAGCGCCGTTCTCTCCTCGTCGGTGGCGCTCCGGTGCCCGGTCGCGAAACCGGGCACGGTGGAGCGTCGTCTTGTATCGGTTGCTTCCTGGGACTGGCGTCCCGGGAGTCACGCCTCGGCGGGTTCCTCGGCGGGCTCCTCGGCCGGCGCGTCGGTCTCCGCGGCGTTCTGCGACTTGCCGGGGTTGGCCTTCGCTTCCGCCTTGCGGGCTTCCTGCGCCTGGCGAGCCTCGGCCATCGCCTCGGTCTTCTTCTTGTGCGGACCGAGAACCATGATCATGTTGCGGCCGTCCTGCTTCGGGTTCGACTCCACAAACCCGAGGTCGGCCACGTCCTCCGCGAGACGCTGCAGCAGTCGGTAGCCCAGCTCGGGCCGGGACTGCTCGCGACCACGGAACATGATCGTGATCTTGACCTTGTCGCCCTGCTTGAGGAACCGGACGACGTGACCCTTTTTGGTGTCATAGTCGTGCGGGTCGATCTTCGGCCGGAGCTTCATCTCCTTGATGACCGTGTGCGCCTGGTTCTTGCGCGCTTCACGGGCCTTCATGGCCGACTCGTACTTGAACTTCCCGTAGTCCATGAGCTTGCACACGGGCGGACGGGCGGTCGCCGCCACCTCGACCAGGTCCAGGTCGTACTCCTGCGCAAGCTCCAGTGCCTTGGCCAGGGGGACGATGCCCACCTGCTCGCCACTGGGACCGACAAGTCGCACCTCGGGAACGCGAATCCGGTCGTTGATGCGGGGCTCGGCGCTGATGGATCCTCCTCGGTAGCACCACGCGGCGGTCTGGCGGACGGCCGCGTATCGTCTGTGTTCGATAGACCTAACCGCGTCGAAGCAACAAAAATGCCCCGGACGATCCCAGGCGGGGCTCCTCGAACTACCGGAGCACCGCCGCGGGAAGCCGCGGGGCGCGCTTTCGGACGGATCGCCGCCGCTGGGACGGGACCGCCTGACCGGTGACCCGCCGCCCTGAGGGTGATCGGGTGGGAGTTCGAAAGCCTCCACTTGTGGGTCGAACTCGTGAGCTGTGAGGCACACGTGTCCAACCGGTCGTTACATGAGGTTACCAGCAATGGCCAGGAACGGCCAATTGGGGCGAGCCGGGGTCACGTGGGGTTCACCCGCTCCCTGCGCCTATCGTGTGGGGCATGAGTGAGACCCCTCCTGAGTCCCCCGACTTCGACGCCATGGCCCGCGACATCGCCGAGGTCCCGGCGGTCGAGGTGATCGTGACGGTCGCCGTCAACCTGATGAGCGCCGCGGCCGTGAAGCTCGGTCTGACCGAGGAGGGCGAGCAGCACAAGGACCTGGACGAGGCCCGCAAGCTGGTCCACGCCCTGGCGGGTCTGCTGGACGCGACGGCGACCGAGATCAGCTCCTTCCACGCGGCTCCCCTGCGCGACGGCCTGAAGTCGCTGCAGCTGGCCTTCCGTGAGGCCTCCCTCGTCCCGGACGAGCCGGGCCAGGGGCCGGGCGAGAAGTACACGGGCCCGGTCTACGGCTAGTGCCGCGGCAGGCAACATTTGCCCGTTGAGGAGCGGCGTTTGGTGCGTGCTCTCGGCGTGCCGGCCGGAAGCCCTCGTACTGGACGTA
>NZ_JBEXSH010001054.1:0-2764 GCF_040613555.1 Streptomyces sp. NPDC006265 | reverse complement strand
GCGAGCGCGGCGGTACGGCGTGCCTGCAGCTCCTGCGACTTCGGACCGGGAATGGCGGTGACGGCGCATGTCTGATCTTCCCCGGAAGGCGGTTACCCGGACCGCCAAGCTCGCCGCGCTCCCGCTCGGCATCGCCGGGCGGGCTACCTGGGGATTCGGCAAGCGGATCGTCGGCGAATCCGCCGAGCTCGTCGGCCGCGAACTCCAACAGCGCACGGCCGAGCAGCTGTTCAAGGTGCTCGGCGAGCTCAAGGGCGGGGCGATGAAGTTCGGGCAGGCCCTGTCCGTCTTCGAGTCCGCGCTGCCCGAGGAGGTGGCCGGCCCCTACCGGGCCGCGCTGACCAAGCTCCAGGAGGCCGCACCGCCCATGCCGACCCGCACCGTGCACGCGGTGCTGGAGGAGCGGCTCGGCGAGGGGTGGCACGAGCTGTTCCTGGAGTTCGAGGACAAGCCTGCAGCGGCGGCCTCGATCGGCCAGGTCCACCGGGGGGTGTGGCACGACGGCCGCGAGGTCGCGGTCAAGGTGCAGTACCCGGGCGCCGGTGAAGCCCTGCTGTCGGATCTGAATCAGCTG
Organism: Streptomyces sp. NPDC006265; assembly: GCF_040613555.1. Taxonomy (NCBI): domain Bacteria; kingdom Bacillati; phylum Actinomycetota; class Actinomycetes; order Kitasatosporales; family Streptomycetaceae; genus Streptomyces; species Streptomyces sp. NPDC006265. The sequence goes on along the minus strand of NZ_JBEXSH010001054.1, from coordinate 2,190 downwards.
AGCCGCTTCTCACGACTGCTCGGTCCGCTGATTCCCGGCATGGACATCAAGCCGCTGATCGCGGAGCTGAAGGACCGAGTCTCGGAGGAGCTGGACTACGGCCTGGAGGCCCAGGCCCAGCAGGCCCACGCGGAGGAGTTCGCGGACGACCCGGACGTGGTCGTGCCGCAGGTGGTCCACCAGTCCGACCAGGTGCTGGTCACCGAGTGGATGGACGGCATCCCGCTGTCGGAGATCATCTCGGACGGCACCCAGGAGCAGCGCGACCGTGCCGGTCAGCTCCTGGCCCGCTTCCTGTTCTCCGGCCCCGCCCGTACGGGCCTGCTGCACGCCGATCCCCACCCTGGCAACTTCCGGCTCCTGCCCTGCGGCCCGGAGGGTGAGGACGACTGGCGCCTCGGCGTCCTGGACTTCGGCACGGTCGACCGGCTCCCGGGTGGCCTGCCGGCCACCATCGGCGAGTCCCTGCGGATGACCCTCGACGGGGAGGCCGAGGCGGTCTACGAGCTGCTGCGCGTGGAAGCGTTCGTCAAGGAGACGATAGAGCTGGACCCGGACGCCGTCATGGACTATCTGCTGCCGATCATCGAGCCGGCCCAGGTCGAGGAGTTCGCCTTCACCCGGGGCTGGATGCGCAATCAGGCGGCCCGTGTCGCCGACCCCCGTTCCCCGGCCTACCAGCTCGGCAAGCAGCTCAACCTGCCCCCGTCCTATCTGCTGATCCACCGGGTGACGCTGAGCACGATCGGGGTGCTGTGCCAGCTCGGGGCGACAGTGCGGCTGCGCGAGGAGCTGGAGGAATGGCTTCCGGGATTCCTCCCGGAGGAGCCGCCGGACGAGGAGGAAGCAGTGGCGGAGGCGTGAGTCCGGGCGCCGTGGGCGTCACCACAAGTCCGAGTCCAGGCGTCCCTCGATGGACCTGAGGTTCTCCCGGGAGCAGGTCTCGCAGTAGTGGCGGCGGGCGCCGTCCTCCAGGGAGTAGGTCCAGGTGAGCGGTGGGCCGTCGGTCAGGACCTCGGCCGATGTGCCACAGCCGGCACAGACATAGCGCCGCGGCTGCGCGGCGGAGCCGTCGTCACTGCCTCCTGAAGGATTCGTCACCCGGCGACGATAACTCCGCACCCGGCGACACGGTGGGCACAACGCCCCCGGGTTCGGTGGCGCACCACCCTGGTGTGAAGGGCACAACGCCCGGGGCCGGTGAGCACCGGGCCCCGGCAAGGTGGACCCGCGCACCCTCCTGGTCAGTACGTCCGTACAACGCACCGTGGGGGCCGGTCCGTTCGGTACGGACCGGCCCCCGCGGTGCGAGGTCGGCGGCGACAGCCCTGGCTCATGGGCCGGGCTGCTCCCACGTCAGGTGCGGCGGGTTACTGCATGACCGCCATGGCGAGCGCCCGGCGGGCACGCAGTGAAGCGCGCTCCGCCCTGCGCTGCATCCGGCGGGCGGCCACCAGGCGCACGGCCTGTCGATCCCGCTCCGCCTCCTGCAGTCGCTCGCGCATATGCGCGCGAGCCATGGCTTCTGGGATGAGTTGCATCTCTCGGGTCCTGTTCTGACGCGAGTCCTTCGCGCCGCTGATGGTGAAGTCTTGGTTCGCGGAGCCCGCGGGCTCGTAAGTGGACGGCTTCATCGGGGCCTGCTTCTGGGGGTCGTGCGTGAGGGGGCGGTCGATCGTTCCTGCGGTGTTCATGCGGTGACCGGGTTCTTGCGCGGGCGGCCACGCGGCCGCTTCCGGGCGACGACGACACCCTGGACGAACAGCTCGCCACCCCAGACGCCCCAGGGCTCACGCCGCTCCTTGGCACCGGCGAGGCAGGCCTCGACCAGCGGGCAGGTGCGGCAGAGGGACTTGGCGTACTCGACGTCCGCGGGCGACTCGGCGAAGAAGACCTCCGGGTCGTAGGAACGGCACGGGACGGGTACGCCGAGGTTCTCGATGGCGTCGTCGAGCGCGGTGAGCGCGGTGAGCGGGGTCAAGGCGGGGTCCTCCGTGGAGCCGAGCTTGGGGATCGTGTCGGAAGGCGGTACGGACGGGGCGTGCGCTTCGAGTTGCACGGTTCGTCTTCCTCGTCTGTTCGTTCCGGCCTGTGGGCCGGGGGTGGTGGTACCGGGTTCTTTTCTTGTCCCGAGGCTCCTTCGGTCCGTCATCCCTGTTCAGGGACAAACAGAAGGGCCGCGGATCCCGG
>NZ_JBEXSH010001053.1:0-2779 GCF_040613555.1 Streptomyces sp. NPDC006265 | reverse complement strand
CTTGGCTCCGTGCCCGTGCTACGCGAGCGCTCGGATGATCATTCCGCTGCGCGGCCGCGTGGGGACGCGGTCCAGGGGGATGGTCAGGTCCTGCGGCGGAGCCTCGTAGCTCAGGTCGGCCAGGCGACGGGAAAGCGTCTCCAGGATGCCCACCGCCAGGGCCTCGCCGGGGCAGCGGTGTCCGGTCCGTGGGTCCGCACCGCCTTGAGGGATCAGTTCGTCACGGCGGGGCGGACGGTCGAGGAACCTCTCCGGGTGGAAGGAGTACGGATCCTTCCACAGACGTTCGTCGTGGTTCTGGCCGTAGACGTCCAGCAGGACGAGGCCGCCGGCCGAGACGTGGCGGCCCTGCCAGGTCAGGTCGGTGACGGCCTGGCCGCCCAGGAAGGGGGCGAAGGGGTAGAACCGGCGGACCTCGTGGGCGAACGCCGTGGCGAACCCCGCCTCACCCGCGCGCAGGCGCTTCCCGTGTTCGGGCCAACGGTGCAGGGCGTGTGCCGCGAAGGCCACGAACCAGCTCAGCGCCGTGGTGGGGCGGATGACGTTGAGCAGCTCCACCGCCGCGATCCTGGGCGTCATTTCGGCGCCGGTGGCGTCGCGGTGGCGGCAGACCCGGTCCAGCACGGAATCCGCCGGGGCCTGGGCCGTCCCGGACCTCACTTCGGTGACGAGACCGGCGAACCGCTGTTCCTGGCGGGTGCGGGCCCGCCTGGCCCGCCAGTGCCGGGCGCCCGCCGTGGCGAACCCGTCCACCATGGCCAGCAGGTCCCGCGCCAGGGGTTCCTCCTCGTCCTCGGCGAGGGGGACGCCGGCCCAGCGGCAGACACCGCGCGTGATCACCCGGCCGACGGCATCGAAGAGCACCACGCTCGGCTGCTGCCGCCAGTGCGGTACGGCCTCGTCCCAGGCGGTGGCGATGTGCTCGGCCGAGCCCGTCACCGCGTCGGTCTCCAGCAGGGGCAGGAAGAGCGACTTGCGCTGCCGGTGGACGTCGCCGTCGAGGGTGTGAACCGCGCCGTGGCCGAAGAGGGTGCTCAGGACCGGGCCGGGAAGTGCGCCGTGGCGCCGGACGTGCTCCTCGTCGTAGAAGAACCGCACCGCCTCGGGGCCTCGCACGGCCAGGGCCGGGCGTCCGAGGACACGCAGGTTCAGCGCAGTGTCGCCCTCGGCGCGCATCAGGTCGGGCAACCAGGCGTAGCCCTCCGTCAGGAGAGCCAGGGATTCGGGAACCGTTCGGTGAGGACTCATGGCACCGGAGTGCCCGTGGCGGCCTTCCCGACACGGGCACGGTTTCAGCCGCCGACGGCGGTCACGCCCTCACTCCCGCCGCCCGGGATTTTCCTCGGTCCCGGCCCCGGTCCCCGGCTCCGCCAGCCGCCGATGGGCCGCCGCCTTGACTCCGTCGGGCAGCACCTTTCCGGCCAGCCCCTGTGCCTCGGCCTTCAAGGATCCGGTCACGACCTTCTTCTCGCCCTCCACGATCGCCTTGAACGCCTGCTCGGCCACGTGTACGGGATCGTCCTTCTTCATGGTGCCGATCCGGGTGTCCTCCGCCATGCCCTCCTGCCGGAAGAAGCCCGTCTCCGTGGCGGCCGGCATGAACGAGGTCACCGTGACACCGGTGTCCTTCACCTCCTCCGCCAGCGCCTCGGCGAAGGACTGCACGAAGGACTTGGACGCGTTGTAGACGGGCTGGAAAGAGCCAGGCATCGTCGCGGCCACGGACGAGGTGAAGGCGATCCGGCCGGCACCGCGCGCCACCATGGCCCGCAGCAGCGGCTTGGCCAGCCGGACGGTCGCGGTGATGTTGAGATCGATGATCTCCTGGTCGTCGGTCAGGTCGGTGTCGACGAAAGCACCGCCCTGGCCGACTCCCGCGTTGAGGACGGCGACGTCGACCGTCAGCCCGTCGAGCGCGTCCAGCAGCCGGTGTCGTCCTGCGGCCGTCCGGAGATCGGCGCACCGCTTGGACCTCCGCGCCCGACTCGCGCAGACCCTGCGCGGCGGACTCCAGCCGTTCGTCCTCGGCGTTCACCACGAGGTCGTAACCGTGGAGCGCGAACTGCCGGGCCAGCTCGAGACCGATGCCGCTGGACGCGCCGGTGATCAGGGCGATTGGCGGTGTGTGGTTCAGGCGGACGATTAACCGCCGCGCCGTGTGCCAAGCGCCGTGGGGCCCCTTGATGTGGTTCGGTGACGCGCGGTGCTCTGCCCGGCCAGGACGTGTCCCCCCGGCCGCTCGTACGCGGTCTGTGCCTCGCCACGCCCGGGCGGGCAGGGCTGTGGTCATTGAGGCGGAGCACCCAGCGGGACCGCGGCCGGCGCTCGTGCGGTGCCGTACCGACCTGGACTGGTGACCCCCGGAGTGGAGCAGGGGAACGGCGTTCCCGTGCATCGCGCGGCCTCGGTGGGACCGATGGATGACCATGACGTCGGTGAGGTACGGCAGAAAGCACTGGACCGGCTGACGCTGCTGGCCGAGGCCACCTCGGCATTGCGGAGCACGCCCGGACGTCGACGAGGGCGTGGGAGGAGCAGGAGCGCTGCTGCTGACCGGCATGACGACGCACGTGACGGCCGGCCCCGAACCGTCGTCCTCGCCCGCGACCCCTGGCCGTCCTCTTGCCGGCTAGTGCCGCGGCAGGCAACGTTCGCCCCGTCACGACGCCCGGCACGCTCCCCCGCGCTCTCGACTCCGCTCGAGCAGGGGGCACCCCCACTCGCCGCACCGGCCGAAACCCCGAGTACGTCCAGTACGAGGGCTTCCGGCCGGCACGCC
>NZ_JBEXSH010001052.1:0-2792 GCF_040613555.1 Streptomyces sp. NPDC006265 | reverse complement strand
GACCGCCGGTCTCGTGTTCTACTTCGGGTACGGCTACCGCCGTTCCCGACTCGCACCATCCGAAAAGTGATCAACCCACTGTGCTGAACGATCTCCGTCTGCGCCCTGATCGGCCACCGGGTCGCGAGCTACGACTACCCGTCCCGCTTCGTCCACTTCACGGCGGGCGTGGCCCTGCCGCTGGCCGCCGCGGCCCCGGCGGTCTACGTCCTGGGCAGGGCGCTGGCGTAGACCGGGCCGGGCGGGACACCGTGCCGCCCGCCCTGTCACAGATGATCAACAATTCTCCGGTCCCCCTTCCCCGCGGGGTTACGCTCACGCAAGGGACGGCCACCCGGTCGTCGGGCACCGCCGTCTAACCGACTGGGTGGGGGACACACCGCATGCGCGCACTGCGAATACTGCTGATCTTCGTCGTGATCCTGGGCGGGCTCTTCGTGATCGCCGACCGCGTCGCGGTCAACTTCGCCGAGGACGAGGCCGCCGACCGGCTGAAGACGACGGAGAACCTGTCGGCGACGCCCGACGTTTCGATCAAGGGATTCCCGTTCCTCACCCAGGTCGCCGGCGGTTCCCTGGACGACATCGAGGTCGGCATCAAGGACTACGAGGCCGCCGCGGGCAACGGCGGTCAGAAGATCCGTATCGACGACCTCCAGGCCGACATGAAGGGCGTCGAGTTCTCCGGCGACTACAGCTCCGCCACCGCCTCCACGGCCACCGGCACCGCGACCATCGCCTACGACGAGCTGCTGAAGGCGGCGAAGTCCGAGCCCACCCAGGTCGCCCCGGGCGTCACCGCCAACGTCATCGGCCTCTCCGACGGCGGCAACGGCAAGATCAAGGTCACCGTCGAGGCCACGGTCCTCGGCACCAAGCTCCCGGAGCCGGTCTCCGTGCTCAGCTCGGTGAAGGTGGACAACGGCACCGTCCGCGTGCACGCCGACGGCCTGCCCAGTTTCGGCGGCGTCGACATCGCCGAGAACCGCGTCCGGGCGATCACCGACTTCCAGCAGAAGATCGACGGCCTGCCCGGCGGCATCGAGCTGGACACGGTCCAGGCCGCCCCGGACGGCGTCGAGATCACGGTGAAGGGTTCCGACGTCCGTCTGGCCGGGTAGGCAGTCGCTCGGCGGATCCGACCTGCGCTGTCCGGTGGGCGAGACGGCGATGTCCGTAGCGTAGATGTGACGGGGGGCGCGGTCGGCCGGAGGCCGTGCGGCGAGCGTCCCGGCAGCCTTGCGATCCCATATGGCGGATTGTTGCGTCTCAGCATGCGACACGCCGGTGACACGCCTGCCCGACCGTCCCTACGATCGACGCTATGAAGCGACAGGCGGATCTCACGAAGCGGCGGGCAGTAGACCTGTGCCGCGTCGCCGCCATGCTCTGTCGCACCTTCTGAGCGATCGCGTCGGCAGTCGCGCCGGCGCGCGCATCCCCGCAGCCCCGCATCACGGGCACCCGTGCGCCGCCCTGCCTCAAGGGCGCGCCCTGCAGACCTCGCACGCCCCGCCGTAACTGCCCCGGAGGAGAAGAAGCATGAGCCGCAACGACGTCCTGGTTGACGCCGACTGGCTCCAGGAGCACCTGGACGACCCGACCATCGCCATCGTCGAGGTGGACGAGGACACGTCCGCCTACGAGAAGAACCACATCCGCAACGCCATCCGGATCGACTGGACGCAGGACCTCCAGGACCCGGTCCGCCGTGACTTCGTCGACCAGGAGGGCTTCGAGAAGCTCCTGTCCGACAAGGGCATCGGCAACGACCACACCGTGGTCCTCTACGGCGGCAACAACAACTGGTTCGCCTCCTACGCCTACTGGTACTTCAAGCTGTACGGCCACGAGGGCGTCAAGCTCCTCGACGGCGGCCGCAAGAAGTGGGAGCTCGACGCCCGCGAGCTGGTCGCCGGCGACGAGGTGCCGGAGCGTCCGAAGACGGACTACAAGGCCAAGGCCCAGGACACCTCCATCCGCGCCTTCCGCGACGACGTGGTGGCCGCGATCGGGTCGCAGAACCTCGTCGACGTGCGCTCGCCCGACGAGTTCTCGGGCAAGCTGCTCGCCCCGGCCCACCTGCCGCAGGAGCAGTCCCAGCGCCCGGGTCACGTCCCGTCCGCCCGCAACATCCCGTGGTCCAAGAACGCCAACGACGACGGCACCTTCAAGTCGGACGACGAGCTCAAGGAGCTCTACGCCGAGGAGAGCGTCGACCTGGCCAAGGACACCATCGCCTACTGCCGCATCGGTGAGCGCTCCGCGCTGACCTGGTTCGTGCTGCACGAGCTCCTCGGTGTGGAGAACGTCAAGAACTACGACGGCTCCTGGACCGAGTACGGCTCCCTCGTGGGCGTGCCGATCGAGCTCGGCGCCAACAAGTAACCAGACCCGACCGACCTTTCCAGACTTCAGGAGTACGACATGTGCGGTGCGAAGGCCGGCGGCCCCGACGCCTCGACGATCAAGCCCGGTGAGACCACCATCCAGGGTCAGGTGACCAAGGACGGCGAGCCCGTGGTGGGTTACGTCCGTCTGCTGGACTCGACCGGCGAGTTCACGGCCGAGGTGCCGACCTCGGCGACCGGACAGTTCCGCTTCTACGCGGCCGAGGGCACCTGGACCGTCCGTGCCCTCGTGCCCGGCGCCACCGCCGACCGTACGGTCGTCGCCCAGCAGGGCGGCCTGGCGGAGGCTTCCCCAGATCCCGCTGGGGATGATGACGATGGCAGGCAATTCATTTCTACGAGGCCGATCGAAACGGAGTTCGACATGACCGAACTGTGGAA
>NZ_JBEXSH010001051.1:0-2800 GCF_040613555.1 Streptomyces sp. NPDC006265 | reverse complement strand
CTCGTCGTTCGGGATCAGCGGGACCAACGCGCATGTGGTGGTCGAGGAGTTCGTGACACCCGAGGAGGTGGCCGTCGAGCGGCCGGAGCCGTCGGGGCCGGTTCCGTTCGTGCTGTCCGCCCGGGATGATGCGGCGCTGCGCGCCCAGGCCCGGCGCCTGCACGACCACGTCGACGGCCGTCCCGAGCAGTCCCTCGCGGACGTCGGCTGGTCCCTCGGCACTCGCCGGGCCCGGCACAGCCGCGGAGCCGTCGTGGTCGCCCGGCACCGTGGCGAACTGCTCGACGGACTCGCCGCGCTGAGCCGCGGTGAGACCACCCCGGCCGCGCAGCGCACTCCCGCGCCTGCGCGCGGCAAGACCGCCTTCCTGCTGACCGGACAGGGCGCCCAGCGCCTCGGCATGGGCCGCGAACTGTACGCCGCGTCACCGGTGTTCGCGGCGGCCCTCGACGAGGTGTGCGCCCACCTGGATCCCGAACTCATGCGCCCCCTGAAGTCGGTGCTCTTCGCCGCCGAGGACAGTGCGGACGCGGCACTGCTCGACCAGACGGCGTTCACCCAGACCGCGCTGTTCGCCCTGGAGACCGCGCTGTTCCGCCTCGCCGAACACCACGGCCTCACCCCGGACTTCCTGCTGGGCCACTCGATCGGCGAGGTCACCGCCGCCCACCTCGCGGGCGTCCTCGACCTGCCCGACGCCTGCGTCCTCGTGGCCGAACGCGGCCGGCTGATGCAGGCCGCGCGGGAGGGCGGCGCCATGGCGGCCGTCGAAGCAGGGGAGGATGCGGTACGCGCCGCGCTCGCCCCCTACGGTGACCGGGTGGCCGTCGCCGGTGTCAACGGGCCGCGTTCCACGGTCATCTCCGGTGACGCCGACGCCGTGGACGAACTCACCGCGCGGTTCAAGAAGGAGGGCGCCCGGGTCAAGCGTCTCCCCGTCAGCCACGCCTTCCACTCGCCCCACATGGACGAGATCCTCGACGAGTTCCGCGCGATCGCCGAGGACCTCACCTTCCACGCACCGCGCATCCCCATCGTCTCCAACGTCACCGGCGCACTGGCCACCGCCGAGGACCTCGCCTCGCCCGACTACTGGGCGCGCCACATCCGCGAAGCCGTCCGTTTCCTCGACGGCGTACGCCTTCTGGAGGCGGCGGGGGTCACCGAGTGGCTGGAACTCGGCCCCGACGGGGTGCTCAGCGCCCTGGTCGCCGAGTCCCTGGAGCAGACCTCCGGGGTCGTGGCGCCGGTCCTGCGCAGGGGCCGCTCCGAGCCGGAGGTCTTCGCCGCCGCCCTCGGGCTGCTCGCCGCACACGGCGCCGACATCCGCTGGGACACCGTATTCCCCGAGGCGCAGGGCACCGACCTGCCGCTCTACGCGTTCCAGCGGCAGCGCTACTGGCTGGACGCGCCGACCACCGTCACGGACGCCGCGGGCTTCGGGCTCGTAGCGGCCGACCACCCGCTGCTCGGCGCCGCCGTCCAGTTGGCCGACCGCGACGAACACGTTCTCACCGGCCGCCTGGCACGCGGCACGCACCCCTGGCTGACGGAGCACGCCGTCGCCGGGACCGTGCTCGTGCCCGGTACCGGACTGCTCGAACTCGCCCTCCGGGCAGGCGAACAGCTCGGCGCCGCCACGGTCGAGGAACTCACCCTGGCGGCCCCCCTGGTGCTGCCCGAACGCGGCGGCGTGCACCTCCAGGTGTCCGTCGGCGCCGAGGAAACCGACGCGACCCGCCCGGTACGCATCCACGCCCGCCCCCACGGCGACCCCGGCCACGACGGAACCTGGACCCTCCACGCTTACGGCACCCTGAGTACCGGCACCGGCACCGCCGAGGAGACACTCACGGTCTGGCCCCCCGCCGGAGCCCGGGAGATCGACCTCACCGGCGCCTACGAGCGTCTCGTCGAGCAGGGCTACGCCTACGGGCCCGCGTTCCGGAACCTGCGCCGGCTCTGGACGGTCGGTGACGACCTCTGCGCCGAGGTCGCCCTCGACGACGACCAGCGCAGCGAGGCAGGCCGGTTCACCCTCCACCCGGCACTGCTCGACGCCGCCCTGCACCCGCTGCTCCCCGGAGTCGCCGGTGACCAGGGCCGGCCGGTGCTGCCGTTCTCCTGGGCCGGAGTGAGCGCGACCGCAACGGGCGCGTCCGTGCTGCGGGTCCGGCTCGCCGGAGCAGCGGCACCCGAGGCCGCGAACGGCGGCTCCACGACCGTCGCGCTCACCGTGGCCGACGGCTCGGGCGCACCGGTCGCCGAGGTGGCGGGACTGACCCTGCGTCCGCTGTCCGCCGAGTCGCTGCGCACCGCCGACACCGGCTCCGCCGACGGCCTGCTCAGGGTCGAGTGGAGCAGGCCGGCCGGCGCGGATGCCACGGCCGACCTCACCACCTGGGCGGCCCTCGGATCCGTGGCGGACCTCGGCCTGCCGGACGGCACGGTCCGCTCCTACGCGGACCTCGGCACCCTGGCACGGGAGGTCGAGGCGGGCGCACCCGCGCCCCGGGTCGTCCTCGCTCCCCACTTCTCCGCGCCCGTCGGCGAGACGCTGCCGGACACCGCACGGGAGGCGGCTCGCGACGCGCTCGTCCAGGTGCAGGAGTGGCTCGCGGACGACCGTTTCGCGGACACCCGCCTCGTGGCCGTCACTCGGGGCGCGGTGGCCGCCGCGGCCGACGAGGACGTCACCGACCTGGTCCACGCCCCGCTGTGGGGCCTGCTGCGCAGCGTGCAGTCCGAGCATCCGGACCGGGTGGTCCTGATCGACGCCGACACCTCCACCGACGAGCGG
>NZ_JBEXSH010001050.1:0-2802 GCF_040613555.1 Streptomyces sp. NPDC006265 | reverse complement strand
GGGCCCAGCGCCGAGGCGACCAGCGGATGCTGGCGCCCGGCCTCGATCGCCCCGGCCCGGAGCAGTTCCAGGTCGGGCAGCACCCAGGTCGCCGCGTCGGGCAGCACGGGGAGCGAGGGGCCGCGGGAGGGCGCGTACGACAGGGCGGCGCCGCCGCCGTCGCCGGGCACGTCCAGGACCATCCGGTGCCGGGCCCCGATCCGTACGCAGACCCTGCCGCCGGACCGTCCCTCGGCCCGCAGCAGGAGCTCCGCCTCGGCCTCCCACCGGTCCACGGCACACCGGTGCCCGGGCGGCAGCAATCCGCCGTGATCCGGGTCCGGACCACCGTCGCCGGAGCGCGCCCGCAGCTCACCGGCCCGGCGGGCGTCCCACAGATGGGGGTGCAGGTCGAACCGGAAGCGCCGGCTGGGGCGGGGGTGCGGGTGGCGCCGGTCGGCCTCCCGGGTGCGGGACGGGTCCCACAGGGCGAGGCTGATCCGCTGGCCGGCGTCCGCCCAGGCCGGCGGCGTCCGCACCACCAGGTGGAGCGCTCCGGCGCCCGGAGTGCCGTACCGGGCGAGGGAGATGGTCAGGCCCGGCCGCAGCAGCCCGTCGGGGGCGATCCTCGGCATGTGCCAGCGCAGCAGATCGGGGGCGAGGTGGCGGAGGTCGGCCCGCAGCCGGGCGGCGAATTCCCGGCCGTATCGCCGCGCCACCAGGCGGGGTTGGAGGTCGACGTCGAGGTGCGCGGCGGCGCAGGCACCGGCCCAGTCACCGGCGCGGCGGCGCGCGGTCGCGGTCTCGATCATGGAGGGCGGCACGGCGAACTCGCGCACGCGCGGCCAGAAGGAAAGCGGGGAGTCCCCGTTCGCGAGGTCGGTGGGCATCAGCACTCACCTTGCGCGGACGGGTCCCCCAATCTGTTCGGGGAGTGAGTCGTCATCGCGTCGGATGCCAACGGCCGCGGCTCCCGCGCGCAGCCGAATATTTCGCGCCTCACACGATGTGCGACTCGGGCCGGGTCCCGGCGCCGGTGCGGAAGCGGTCGGCGCCGAGCGGGCCTACGTCGACGCAGGGCGTGCGCTCCAGGCAGAGGTCGCGGACGATCTCGCCGACCGCCGGGGCCTGGAGGAAGCCGTGGCCCGAGAAGCCGGTGGCGTAGAGGAAGTTGACGACCTCGGTGGAGCGGCCGATGAGCGCGTTGTGGTCCGGGGTGACTTCGTAGAGCCCGGCCCAGCCGCCCGCCGTGGCCATGCAGGCGAGGGCGGGGGCGCGGTGGCGTACGACCTCGCGGAACAGCTCCAGCCACTGGGGGGTCCAGGTGGTGTCGAAGCCGTCGGGCTCGGCGGGGTCGGCGAGGCCGAACAGGAGGCCGTCGTCGCTGTTGTGGAAGTAGGCCGAGGAGGAGAAGTCGATGGTGAAGGGGATGCGCGGGGCGGGTGGTGCGAGGGGGGTGGTGAAGGCCAGTTGGCGGCGCACGGGCCGCACGGGGAGGGGGACGCCGGCCAGGTCGCCGATGTGAGCCGACCAGGCGCCGGCGGCGCAGACGACCGTGGCGCAGTCGATGCGTCCGCGGTCGGTGCGGACGGCCGTGATCCGGTCGCCTGCGGTGTCGAGGCCGGTGACGGTGGTGTGGGTGGCGAGGACGGTCCCGGCCCGGGCCGCCGCCCGCGCGTAGCCCTGGACGACGAGTCCGGGCCGGGCGTGTCCGTCGGCGGGCGAGTGGGCGGCGGCGACCAGTCCGTCGATGCCGACGTAGGGGCACAGGCGGCGGGCCTCCTCGGGGGTGATCATGCGGCCGGGGACGCCGAGCGAGTTCTGCAGCCGGACACCGGCCTCGAAGTCCGCGGCCTGCTGCCCGGTGGTGAGCAGGAAGAGGTAGCCGACGGTGTCGAGCCGGATGTCGGCGCCTGGGCGTTCGGGGAAGTCCCGGAAGGCGCGCAGGCTCCGGCTGCCCAGTTCGATGTTGAGCGGGTCGGAGAAGTGGGCCCGTACGCCGCCGATCGGTTTGCCGGAGCTCCCCCGGCCCAGCTCGCCGCGCTCCACGACGACGATGTTCCGCACTCCGGCCTCGGCCAGGTGGAAGGCGATGGACGTGCCCATCACACCACCGCCGATGATCACGACGTCGGCGGTGCGGGGGACGGTGGGGAAGACGGGGGAGGAGGTCAACGGGCCATCCCTTCCGGGGTCCTGCGCGTCGTCCCGCCATCGTGCGCCGCGGCGGCCCCCGGCGTCGAGGACCGGACGGCGTCCCGTCCACCGGAGCGTCCGGCCGGAGCCGGTGGGTGACGTCCACCGCCAGGACCAGGCGCCCGTCGGCGGCCCGGGGCTGCGGCCGGCCCGCTCGGGCGACTTTGCCATCTCTTTACAACCCGCCCCGGTGCTGTCTCGTCTCTCCGCACGAACTGTCACCCCGCCCGCCGACCGTCGGGCGGACCGACGAAGGAGTGCGATTCCATGCGCCGAACTGTCCTGAGCGCCCTGGCCCTCGCGGGCACCGCCGTCCTGATGGGCACCGGGCCCGCGTTCGCGGACGGTCCCGCGACCCCGAGCCCGGTCCCCTCGGCCGCCACGCCCACCACCCGGCCCGCGGAGAGCGCGGAGCCGACCCGGGCACCCGAGGCGACCCGGGCACCCGAGCCGGCCCGCGAGACGCCCGGCGCGGAGCCGACCCGGGCGCCGGCCGACGGCCAGGTCTCCGTGCGGCCGAGCGGCGCGCCCGACACCGGTGTGACGGCGACCGGGGCCTCCGGGACCGGCGGCACGGCGATCGGCGCGGGCGCCGCCGCGGTGCTCGCCCTGGGCGGCGGCACGGTC
>NZ_JBEXSH010001049.1:0-2802 GCF_040613555.1 Streptomyces sp. NPDC006265 | reverse complement strand
GGTCGTGGTCGAGCACGACCCGCCCCAGCACCCGCTGCGCCGGCAGCTCGCGGACTTCCGAGCCGGCAAGGCGAGCGGCGACATGGACTGGCTGTGGGTGCGGCTGCTGGACGTCCCGCGTGCGCTGACCGCACGCGGCTGGTTCGCCGACGGCGAGCTCGTCCTCGACGTCGAGGACCCCTTCCTCGGCGAGCACGGCCGTTATCTGCTGACCGTCCGGGAGGGCAAGGCCGACTGCGTCCCGACGGACCGGGAGCCCGTCCTGTCCCTGGACGTGAGCGACCTGGGATCGGTCTGCCTCGGCGGCACCGCCCCGAGCACGCTCGTACGTGCCGGACACATCCGGGCCCACAACCCGGACGCGGCCGCACTCGCCGACACCCTTTTCCGCACCGACCGCGCCCCGCACTGCCTGCACTGGTTCTGAACCGCGCCGTCGAGATCACGGTGGATCACTGAGCCCTGCGGGTTCTCGTTCTCCGTGCCCTGCGGAACGCGGCGAGCACGTCGCGGGAGTGGGAGTTCTCGACATGGAGGGACGTATCGAGCTGTAGCAGCGTGGCCATGACGATGCTGCTGAGGACTGTCTGTGGTCGAGGCACGCTTGCGCAGCCCCAGAACCCGGGAGGCCAAGTGTTCGACGGCTTTGAGCTGACGCGATGCGAGGGGCAGGGAGTCAGGCTGAGGGCTCGTCACGGCGGTGGCGGGCCACCGGTGTTGCTGTTGCACGGCCACCCACGCACGCACGCCACGTAGCACCACGTCGCACCCCCTGCTGGTCGCCGCAGGCCATACCGTGGTCTGCCCGGACCTTCGGGGCTACGGTCAGTCCGACAAGCCCGCCTCCGACCCGCAGCACCGTCCGTATCCCAAGCGCGCCACGGCCGGCGATTGCCTGGCGGTCATGCGCCGTCTCGGACACGAGCGGTTCGCTGTCGTCGGGTACGACCGGGGCGCGTACGTGGCCCCGCGTCTGGCCACGGACCATCCGGAGGCCGTCTCCGCCGTCAGTGTGCTGGACGCCGTGCCGATCGGGGAGGCCCTGTGGCGCTGCGACGCCACGTTCGCCGCAAGCTGGTGGCACTGGTTCTTCCTCGGGCAGACCGACAAGCCCGCCGAACGCGTCATCAACGCCGACCCCGAGGCCTGGTACACGGCCACGAGCGAGCAGATGGGCGCCGAAGCGTACGAGGACTTCCGGCGCGCGATCCACGATCCGGCCACCGTGCACGCCATGTGCGAGGACTTCCGCGCCGGCCTCGGTGTCGACCGCGACCACGGCGACTCCGACCAGCGCGCCGGCCGACGCATCGCTCGCCCCCTGCAGGTGTTTGGGCCACCCAGGACGACATGGCCGACCTCTACGGCGACGTCCTGGGCGTGTGGCGCCACTGGGCGGGCGACCGGCTCGACGGGGGCCCGATCGACTCCGGCCATCACATGGCCGAAGAGGCACCCGAGGCTCTCGCAGCGGCGCTGCTCGACTTCTGGCGGAGCGTCGAGGAGCGCGGCGGTCGAGCGGAACCCGTCTGATGCCTGTCGGGCCGCTGATGCCTGTCGGGCCGGAGTCGTGGTCCGGTCGAGGAGCCTCGTGAGGTACGGCCGACCGTACGAAATCAGGTGATCAGGGCCTGTTCCGTGGTGGGGTGGCAGGGGATGAGGGTGTCGACGCCGACCAGTTGCAGAACCCGCAGGACGCTTTCCTGGGCTCCGGCGATGCGCACCCAGCCGTCTGCCCGGCTCACCTGCTGATGGGCGGCGACGAAGACGTTGATGCCGCTGGAGTCCATGAACGTCACGCCGCTGAGATCCGCGACGATCCGCGGCGGGGCCGCCCCGTCCTCGATCAGCAGGGCTTCGCTGAGCACGTCCCGGACGTCGTGGTCGATCTCGCCCCGCAGCGTCACGACACGGACGCCTCCGGTCATGTGGTGTTCGGCGTGGAGCCGGCCCGGCCGGTCCGCTTCCTCGAGCTGGGACACCGTCTCCTCGATTGTGCTTAGGCTTGCCCGGTCAGAATGTGCGCAGTCGATTGTGCCCCACCGGCCCGGCCGGATGCACCCGCGCGGCTGTGCCGAACAGCACCCTTTTGGCATGCAGGGCAGCGAAACGGGTACCGGCGGGCAGGAAACGGGGAGTGAGGGCGAGGCCAGTGAAACCTGATGCCGACGGTGACGGCTATACTACGCCGGACGAGCATCTCATGCGCGTCGGGTACGCCTTGGACAGAGACGACAGCTGTATCACGGACGCCCGCCGTCACGCCGCCGCCTTCCTCGACCGGGCGAGCGCCGAGCAGCACCTGCCCGTCTCTGCCCGAGCCAAGGACCTCACCGCGCTGGTGGTCAGCGAGCTTGTCACCAACACCCGCAAATATGCTCCGGGTCCCGTCCTGCTGGAACTGCGTATCACCGCCCGCGCCGTGGAAGTCACCGTGTGGGACAGCGACCCCACCATGCCCGCGGCCAGGGCCGCCGACCCCAACAGGGTCGGGCAGCACGGCTTGGAGATCGTGAAGGCCGTGGCCGAGGACTTCGCGATGCAGCGGGCGCCGGTGGGCAAACGCATCACCGCCCGCATCCCCCTGGCCGACGGACCCGGCCGCGACTTCTGACGGCCGCGACCACGGTGCGTCAGGAGATCCACGCTTCGCTGTGCCGATGCCGGTCCAACCCCACGGCTGAGAACTCGTCCTCACCTGCGCGTGTCACCACCCCCAATCGGCGTAGCGCTTGCGAGATCGGACTGCCCGCCGGTGGGAAGGGCTCGCCCTCGTCCACGTGGAGCGGTGCGAGCACGATG